>CANRHZ010000024.1 GCA_947630535.1 Candidatus Gastranaerophilales bacterium
GGGGGGGGGGTAAGCTCCAAACAATTTAACCATAAATTAAACTCCCATCTATATTTTAGTACAATTTTATTTTATCAGATCGGATAGTACTTTTCAAGATACTCAATTTAAATTGAATTAAAAAAGTTGCTTGCCTTTGTCTTAAATAGGTGTTATCGGTCAATATCAAAAAATATTTTTGGTTCTTTAATATCTTCGCTTAATCTTTCCAGAAGCTCAATAGTCTTTTTGTAATATGCCTCGGCCGTATTTGGCTTATAGTAGGGATTTATCGGCTTAATATTCTTTGCATTTTTAAGTACCGTTAAAATTGCCTGAACTATATTTTCACGATTACATTTTGTATCAATTACGCTGTTACCTTTTATTCTTCCTTTTTGTCTGTCGCCTATATTTACCGTATAAACACCTAAGGAAGGGGCTTCTATAATTCCTGATGATGAATTTCCGATTAAACATATAGAATTTTTTAATAAATAATGGTATCCTGCCGTAGGCAGATTTTCTATATATTTTGTATTAGAGTTATTTTTTACATATTCTTTTATTCTGTTTCTTATGACATCCGAATAAGTATCTGCATTTGTTCCTAAAAAGATAAAATTATATTCCTTAAATTCATCTATTGCGCTTAAAAGATTATTTATCTGTTCAAGCGGATTTACATTGGTAAGGGTTTCGGGGTGAAAAAGCACCGTAAAATAATTTTTTAAACCTTTTATATCGTTTGGCACATTATTTTCTTCAATATACAGGCAATTTTCAGCACCTAATGCACCCAAATTAAATACATTATCGGGATTTTCGCCCAGCTGAATTATTCTTTTTGCATACTCTATGCAGGAAGCAAAATGGTAAAGACTCATTTTTGTGATTGAATGGCGGATAAATTCATCATAATTGGCGCCAGTTGCTTCTCCGCCGTGTAGGTGAAGTATCGGAAGTTTTTGCATTGCTGCCGCTATTGCAAAAGACATAATTTCAAATCTGTCCCCAAGCAGGATTATCAGGTCATATTTGTTATTTTCAAACCATTCGCCTGCTCTATCAAGCGCAATCGACATTGTTTTTAGAGTATCCGATACTTTATTTGAATTAAGAGGAATTTCAATTTCAGCATCAATTTTAAATCCGTCTTTTTTTATTAAATCAACCTGATGCCCGTATTTGTTTGATAACAGTGCACCCGTTGCAATAACGCTTAAATCAATAGTCTTATCTTCATTTAAGAGCTTTAAATATCTTCTGACTATTCCCCAATCGGCACGTGAACCTGTTATATATGCTATTTTTTTAGTCATTAATATATTTTTCCTTTATTATTTTTACAAGTTCCAAATCAATTATATTGTCTATATCAATTGAGGACATCTCATCCATAATATATGCAATACTTTTTGCACCGTAAAAATGCTTTTGCGTCAGGTATTCTTTTGTTTTGGCAATATAAATAGCGCCGTTTGGTGTATAGTCATTATAATTCTGTCTTTTGTAGCTTGAATAATCAATATCAAAATATTTCATTGAATTATTTTCCCCTAAGGGATGAACAAGAACGGAAGGATTATGTGCCTTTACCACAGAAGAAAGGAAATCGAACTTATCATAATTTTGTTCAAACAATTCAACCGCTTCTTTAATATGTTTTTCATTTCTTAGGGGGGATGTGGGTTGAAGCAGAACAAAATAGTTCGCATCAATATCTTGTGTTCTTTTTAGCACATCTTCGATAACGTAATATGTCGGGGTATTATCCTGTGCAAGTTCATCGGGGCGAATTAAAACTTCGGCTCCGTATTTTCTTGAAATATCCGCATATTTTTCAGACTCTGTTGAAACAAAAACTTTTTCAAATACTTTGCTTTTAAGTGCCGCTTCTATAGAATATGCTATTAAAGGTTTTGAGCATAAATCCGTTATATTTTTATCTTTTAATCCTTTTGAACCGGAGCGTGCAGGTATTATTGCCATCTTTTTTAATTTCTGCATATATTATCTTCCAATATTTCTTTTAATTTTTCATAACCCAAATCACTTAAATGAAGCCCGTCAAGAGTATAGCTTTCTTTTAAATTGCCGTTTTCGTCGTTCATTTTGTCTGATGAAATATATTTTATGCCTTGCGGAAAATTTTCTTTAATATATGAATTAAGCTCATTTATGGTTTTATTATCTCTATCGTATCTTCCGTTCACATTCAGTGTTTCAATATAGTATATATCAGAATTATTATCTTTGGATTTTATATAATTAACAAGTATTTTTAACTCCTCTAATATTTGTTTGTGTGTTCTGTTGTATATTATATCGTTTGTCCCGCCAAAAATTATATAAATTTTGGAATTACATTTTAAGAGATTTTTTTCTAAAATCTGTTCCCGATATTCAACCATTGAAATTCCATTAATTCCGCAATTTCTTACTTTTAATCCAAACAGTTCTTTTATATCCCATTTATGAAATTGCGAATGCCCTATAAGGCAAACCGTGTTTGTATCGTTTTCGGTATTTTTCAGTATCGGCATTTTATCTTTTATTATTTTTTTAACGGTTTCTTTAATGATTAAACTTTTTTCTATGCTCATTTTTCGGATAAAAAAATCTTTCATTTTACCCCCCCCCCCGCCGAAAAGGCCAAATTGGCTAAATTTTGCATCAATAAATTCCAAACCGTATAACAATAGTACCTGATAAGCATTAAAAGCCCTCCAGCGTGATAAGTTCATCTTCTTTAAAATCACATTCGGCCTTTTTACCTAATATTTTATACCAGTTCATAGGACTGATGCCATTTCCGGGGCGCTTCACCGTAATATTATCTGTTGTCAGTATTTCACCCTTTTTTATATCGCATTTCGCCACAATAGACTTTCTTGCAGCAATTTTATTTTTTTCTTCGGAAGATGTGACAACCTTTTTTTTGCTTCCTTGCATTTTTTCAATTCGTCTTACATTTTCGCAAAGGAGCGTTAATTCCTGAGGATTTATGGAAGCTTTATGATCAGGGCCCTGCATATTTTTATCAAGAGTAAAATGTTTCTCTATCATACAAACACCTATGGCTGCCGCTCCGATTGCTGCAATATATCCTCTTGAATGGTCTGAAAATCCTATTTTAAAGGAAGGGAAATTACTTTTTAAATCATTTATCGCCCAAAGATTTATCTCGTTATCCTCGGCGGGATACTGTGTTGTGCAATGAAGAAGCGTAATTTCATTTTCTTTTGTGCCGTTTTTGATTAATATATCAATAGCCGTTTTTATTTCCTCAATATTTGCCATGCCGGTTGATAAAATAATTTGTTTATTCTTACATTCAAGCATACCGATTTTTTCTAAATACGGAAGATTGGTAATTTCTCCCGAAGGGATTTTCCAAATATTTTGGCCGTTCTTATAGAGAAAATCTATGGACTTTAAATCAAAAGGAGTGGAAAAAACAATAAGTCCGAGGCTTAGAGCATATTCTTTAAGCTTTAAATAATCTTCCCCCTTTAGTTCAAGTCTTTTTGTCATTTCAAGTTGAGAAGTATTTGTTCCCGTTGTAATTTTTTGATAAGGCGCCTTTGGCGCATATTTTGATATTAAATCTTCAGAATTAAAAGTTTGAAACTTAACCCCGTCAACTCCGCATTCCTTTGCTTTTAAAACCATTTTACGGGCAAGTTCATAATCTCCGTTATGATTGCAACCTATTTCAGCTATAAGAACAACTTTAGACATTAGCCGTACTTACCCCAAGGAATATTCTTAATTAATCTGGCGGGAACCCCTGCTACCATTGTATATGAATTTACATTTTTTATAACAACCGCACCTGCACCAATAATAGCCCATTCTCCAATTTTAATTTGGCCTATTGAAACGGAAGAACTTCCGACAAAACTTCCGTCGCCTACCGATACGTCCCCGTTTAATATTGCTCTTGTTGATATATTTACGTGGTTGCCAACAATACACCCATGTTCAACCAATGCGCCCGTATTTATTATGCAGTTATGTCCGATTATACTTCCGCTGTTTATTATTGCCTGTTTCCCGATAAAAATACCGCCCATTTTAGCAATTTGAGAATTTGGCGACACTATTGCACTGTTATCTACAACATTTATAAGTTCCAATTTACTTTGTTTTAATATATCAAACCATCTTTTGCGGTTGATATTATTACCTACGGCTATAAAATATACGTAATTTTCGGGATTTTTTAAATCACTGAATTTATTGGCTAATACGGGATAGCCAAGATGTTCCTTTTTGTCGGAAAATTCATCAATAAAGCCTGTCATTTGTATTTTATTTTTATCAACAGAGTCCAGTACGGATTTTGAATATCCGCCGGCGCCTATTATAATAAGTTTTTCCATTTTTACGTTTTCGCCTTTGATATAAATTTATAATAATATAAAAAGCTATAATTTAAAATATTAAAAGCCGTAATTTAAAAATAAAAAACCTTATGGCTTATACTGTAATCAAACCGTTAAACGTTATTAACTCTTATGATAAGCACCCTTTTTTAATTGAACGGGCAGCATATCGCATAAAAACTTGTTTTTTGGCATAACAGGTCTTGATTTTAGCCAATTTTCGTATTTGCTTAAAATTTCGCTTCTTACATCTTCAAATGTTCTTTCATTTGCATCAACGCATAAAAGCATATTAATGTGCGGTATATATTCTTTTAATATAAGTGTCGGAAAATCATTATCGGCATTCCTTAATAAATCTGTTGCGCAAAATCCTGCTATTTTATGGTAATGGTACATCTGACAGGATGCTGATGAAAACACGGAAACAACGGCAACAATCTTATCTTCAAGAGAATAACACTCTAAAGGAAGCATGGTTTTCAAGATTTTAAACCGCTCATTTTCATCATAATTGTGTAAATCACGAGGATGGGGCTTAAAATATACTTTATATCCTTTTTTTATTAATTTCTCCATCATATCTTGCTGATATCCTAAAAGTTCCTCGTAAGCATAAAAATTATAAGTTTTACCATGGCAATATGTACCTAAAAATATAATATTTTTATCTTCTTTATTAAATTCTGTTTCAATGGGGAAAAGTTTTTCACATTCTTTTCCCACTTTTAAAAATTCTTCCTTTTTTAATTCGATTATATTTTTATCAAACCCCTCTAAATAACCGATTGGCGAAAGTTTATCCAAATATTTTGCAAAAATAACACCTTCGGTTTTTGTATAATCTATTGATAATACGGGAAAAAGGCAACACACTCCTTCATCCGTTATATATCTTTTTGTTTTTGGATACAAATCGGCTAAATTTTGAAAAGCGATATGACCGTTTGTAAAATAGATTTCATCAAAATCGGTAAGAAAATTATTTATAAAATAAGTTATCATTTTATAACTGTCTACATTACAAAAGGAATAATATTTTTTTATGGGAAATTGTTTAACAATTTCTTTCATCTCAAATTCAAATTCCGGTTTTGCCTGGGTGCATGATATTATGCTATTCTCAAAGTTTCCTTTTTGTTGATTAATAATGGCAAGAGAATTTATTAAATTTAAGTTCCCGTTTGTAATAAACAAGCGTCTTGTTATTCCGTCCTTTTTTCTTTTTTGGTATAAATTATATTTAATTCGAAAAATAAAATATTTGATATATAAAATAAAGCGAAAATATCCCTTAAACGATATTTTTAAACCCAAAAAGCGTATTTTATACTTTGTAACAAATGCAGACGGTATTTTTTCAATATTAAACAGGTTCTTTTTAATTTCCATATAACGATTATAATAATACAAAAAAGCAGTTATAAATATTTGTAATACCTTTTTTTACGTAATATTGCGAAATTTTTTAAAAAGTTTTTCTATAATTTTATTCTCGGATAATAAAGGCTTGTCCTTAATAAAATTCAGATATTCCATTAAAATTTCTTCTCTTAATTGATTAAAAGTTTTTGCTTTGGTATCAATATTTAAAAGGAGATTAATATGCGGTACATATTCTTTTATTATATTGAAACCAACATTATCTTTTGCTTTTTTTATTAAATCCGTTGCGCAAAAACCCGCTACGTTTTGATAATGATACATTGTGCATGATGCAGTCGAGAAAATTGATGCCACCGCAAGACATTTATTTTTTAAATCATAACATTCTAAGGGCAGCTTTGTTTTAGTTATTTTAAATTTTTCATTTTCCTTATATTCGTATAAATCCCTCGGATGCGGTTTAAATATTACCTTATACCCCTTATTTATGAGCTTTTCTATGATATCATTTTGCCAGACAAATAATTCTTCTAATGTATAATATTTAGAGGACTTTTTACTGCAAAATGTGCCAAGGAAAATAATGTTTTTATCTTCAGGGTTTAAATCTATATCGAAGGGATAAAGTTTTTCGCACTGTTTTGAAATTTCCAAAAACTCATTTTTTTTAAGCTCTCTAAATTCCCCCCCCCCCCATAATGATTTTTCACCTATCCAATCAATTTTGTTTATATATTTTGCAAATATAATTTCTTTTATTTGTTTGTAATCTATGAAAGATGCTGGATATATGGGGTTTATACCTTCATCGGTTATATTTTTTTCCGCATTCGGATATAATTTTATGATTTTATTAAACAAAGCATGTCCGTTTGTAAAATAAATTTTATCATAATTTGAAAGCTGGTTATCTATAAAATACTTAATTGTATAATCTTCACTTTTATTACAAAGCGAAATATATTTTTTCAAAGGTACAAATTTACTAATATTGCGCATTTCTTCCTGATATTTTTTATCTGCTTCTGTCCAAACAAGAAGCGTGTTTTCATAATTTTCTTTTAATTTCAATTGGTTAATCAGCGCCATTGAATTTATTAAATTTAAGTTTCCGTTTGTAAGAAACAGGCATCTTGTAATTCCGTCATTTTTTCTCAAGGTATAGCGTTTATATTTATATTTAAAAATCAAATATTTAAAATACAAAATAAAATGAATATATACCTTAAATGATATTTTTATACCCGAAAAACATATTTTATACTTCGTGAAAAATGCAGACGTGTGTTTTTCTATGCTTAACAATTTCATAATATTTTTCTCTTAAAAATTACTCTTGTTGCTTTTGATTGTTTTTGGTTTATCGGATAAAAAACGGTCGGACATATTTAATAAAGTTTGCATTTTTACATATTTATCAGACGGGCAGGGAACGGGTAATTTATCAAAAACTTCTTGAAGGTATTCATTTTTCGATAAAACCGGAACTTTATCCATGGCAGCCTGATATTTTTTCAAAATTTCTTCTCTTGCCTGTTCAAAAGTTTTGTTTTTTACATCAATTGAATACAATATATCAATATCGGGAGAATATTGCGCAACGATGTTTAATCCGAAATTGGGAGCATTTTTGTCTAATTCACTGTCACAAAAACCGGGAATTTTATGGAAATGATACAATTGACACGAAGTGGATGAAAAAATAGAAACAGTGGCAAGGCATTTATCTTCTATGTCGTAAACCTCAAGAGGTACTTTGGTTTTAAGTATTTTAAATTTTTCTCTTTCTTCATATTGCCAGGTGTCCCTCGGATGCGGTTTAAATATAACGGTATAGCCTTTTTCGATTAATTTATTTGCAATTTTATTTTGGCATTCAACAATTTCTTCAAAGCTCAAAACCCCAAGGCCTGCAATTGCTGCACACAGTATAACATTTTTATCTTCTTTATTTAATTCTATGTCAAGAGGATAGAGCTCCGCTATTTTTTGTCCAATCTTTAAAAATTCGTTTTTATCAATAAAATTGAGTTTTTCTAAGTCACTTGGAGTTGCATTTCCAATATCAATTTTGTCTAAATATTTATTAAATATGAATTTTTCAACATTGGAGTAATCAATATTTTTGTGTTTATACTGAACACAAACCCCTTCTTCCATTACATAATATTTTGAATAGGGGAAAAGAATTTTTGCAATTTCAATCATATATCTGCAATTCAGATAATACACCTCATCAAAGACGCAAGATTTGGACAATAAAAAGCAGTTGAATAAATCCATTAAACTTGTGTTGCAAAAAGAGTAATAATTTTTAATTTCCGTAAATTCGCTTATCTTCTTTGTAAGCTCTATAAATTCGCTTGATGCAACATGTGACCATACCAGTATACTGTTTTCGGCATTTTCATTTAAATTAAATTGATTAATAATTGCTAAAGTATTTATAAGGCTTAAATTCCCCGAAGTCATAAAAAGCCTTCTTGTTTTATTCTTTTTACCTGCGTTTTTAATTCTTTTCAAATAATTAAAATAGCGAAAAGCAAACATAAGATAACTCGGACTAACGATTTTAAAATGATATTCTCTACCAAGAACAATCATTCGTATAATGTTGCCCGAAAAATCTTTTTTTGGCGGTTTTATTTTAAATATTTTCAATTCCTATGCCACCTTTTATTCTTTTGTAATTTTTAATTTATAGGATTGTATATTTTATATTATTATAAAAATACTTTATCTTGCACATAGAATATTAAAAGTATTTTTAAAAAACATAAATACCGCCCCTTTATAATGTTTTTGTGCAAAATCAAACTGTATAAAATTTCTTGCAATTATTTATTTGTTTTGTAAAATAGATTTAAAATAAGCTATATATGCTATTTTTTGCTATTTACACATTATGATACTTTATCGGATTATAGATTTGTACTATGGAAGGCAAAAACACATATTTTAAAAATGTTGAATTTCTAAGATTTTTAATGGCCTTTGATATAATTTTATATCACCTCTTTTTTGTTGGTTCGCTATTGCTCAAATCAATTACCCGCTTTCCCCAAGAAAACTTTATAAACCAAATAGAAATATATTCCACGCTTAAAAATACGGTCGGAATAGAAGGTCAGGTTTGTGTTAATTTCTTTTTTATTATTTCGGGATTTTTTCTTTTGTTGCATTTAAAGAAAAATCAAAGTTTTTTTGAGTTTTTCAAATCAAAATTTATGCGCCTTTGGCCCGTTCTTTTTGCAATGTGGATAGCATATTTTTTAATGCATAAATTCGGATTAGGTGCATTTAATAAATATTCAAATATTTTCCCTTTACTTTTTTTAAACAATTCCGGATTAACACTTGAAGGAAATAATATCGGCGGAAGCTGGTTTGTATCTGCCCTTATGATTGGACTATGCTTTTATTTTTATATTTATAAACATATTCCAAAATATATTTCAGATTTAATTACATCCTTGCTTGTTATATTTTGTTATTCTTTTCTTCTTCATGCTTACAGTGGAGCTATAGATAAAGGACCTCTTAAGAACTTTTATTATGTTTTAAATGCGGGAGTTATGCAATCACTTGCAGGTATCGGGTTAGGCATTATTATATGTAATATTTACAATCAATTTAAAGAAAAATTTTTCAAAATGAAAGAAAGCATAAAATCAAAACTAATCTTTACTTTTGTTGAATTTTATCTTTTCTGTTTTCTTATTTATTATCTTATACTTCATAAAATTAACTATAACAATGAAATGATTTATATTTTGGCATTTTCGGGGTTATTTTTCTTATTTCTTATAAAAAAGGGATATCTTTCAAAACTTTTGGAAACCAATTTTTCTAAAGAGATGGGTAAATACACCTATTCAATTTTTCTTGGCCATGGATTAATAATAGGTTTAACTTATAATTTTATTTGGCTCAAACATCCGAACTTTATTTATCAACACCCGATTTTACAAATTTTTATTGTTTTATTCTTGAGTACAATATTTGGGATGTTTTTATATCATTTTATAGAGAAAAAATTTGCAAGATAGTATATATTGTGCTATAAATTGCATAATTACGAGGTGATTTATGTACAGTTCTCTATATATTGTAATGTACCATTACATAAAAGATTTTACCAATCCTCTGTTTAAAAATTTAAAAGGTTTGGACGTTGATTTATTTGATTGGCAACTTGATTTTTTTTCAAAAAATTTCAATGTTTTATCAATGGAGGAAACAATTGATTTTTTTTCGGGGGGGGGGGGTAAGCTCAAGCCCCATTCTATGCTATTAACTTTTGATGACGGTTATTATTGTCATTATAGTGCCGCATATCCGATTTTAAAAAAACACAATATGCAAGGTTCATTTTTTATTCCTGCAAAAATACTTGATAAAAAAGATGTGCTATTAAGTACCAATAAAATTCATCTTCTTTTAGCTAACAATAATATTAAAGATATTTATAACGAATTAAACCATATACTTATTAAAGAAGGGTTTGATCCTGAAGAACTTATGGAAAAATACTTTACAATGAACAGATATGATGACCCCAAAACAGTATTCACAAAAACAATTCTTCAAAACCTTGAACCTTTTGAATACAGGGAAAAATTAGTGGATGATTTGTTTAAAAAATTTGTGCCTGTTAGTGAAGCTGAAATTGCAAAAGAATTTTATATGACAAGAGAACAAATTAAACAAATGCAAAATGACGGAATGTATATAGGGCTTCATGGTTACAGGCATGACAGATTAGGCAATATGACAAATAGTGAAATAAAAGACGACATTGATAAAGCACTTGATATCTGCAATGAATTTATCAATCCAAACTGCTGGGTTATGAATTATCCCTTTGGGCATGCTAATCAAAGGGTGGTTGATTATGTTTCAAAAAGAGGGGCTTGTTTTGCCGTTACAACCGAACCTATGATTGCCGATTTGAATTTTGATAATAAGTATCTTCTGCCAAGGCTTGATTGTAATGATTTTCCGCCTAAAAGCGAAAACTACAAAACTGATAAAGTAAAGAGAGAATTATGCGTGAAATAAAAGTTCCTCAAATTAATGCAAATGATACAACATATACCGTCAATGAAATTTATTTTCAAAATGGCGAATTGGTTCATAAACAAGATATAATAGCTTCCGTAAGTTCATCTAAAATTATTAATGACATAGAATCCGAGTTTGACGGATTTATTTATTTTCTTAAAAATTCTTATGATGAAATCAATATAGGTGAGATACTTGCATATTGTTTTGACACAAAAGAAGAATACGATAAATACTTATTGACGCCAAAAGAAAAGACAAAACAAGAACTAAACAAAGATTATATTTTGACAAAGCCCGCTCAAAAATTTGCCAAGGAAAACAATATATCAGAGGAGCAAATTTTATCTTTAAATAAAAAAATTATTAAAACTCAAGATTTGCAAAATTTAATTTCAAACACTTTAAATAAAGAAAACAATTCGTTTAAAAAGCTTTCTTTTAATCAAATTCAAAGCGCAAATGCGGTAATTCAATCACATAAAGAAATACCGCAGGCGTTTCATTTAATTAAAACGGATTGCACAAAGTGCGAAGAATTTTTAAAAGAATACAGTGAAAAAACGGGAATAATAACAGGTTATAGCGAAGTTATAACGGTTGTTTTATCGGAATTATTTAATGATTTCCCTCAATTTTTCAGCCGTTATGTAAATGAAAATGAAATTGAATATGCTCCTTATCCGATAATCGGAACAACAACAGATACGGGCTTTGGGTTATTTATGCCTACCGTGAAATGTAAAAATAAAATGACTTTAGAAAAAGTATCCGAAATTATGTTTGATTATAAAATGAAATCCATGGATAATTCTTTTGAAGCCGATGATTTAGCACCCGGTAACATTTCAATAAGTTATAATCCAAAGAAAAATATCGTAAGCGTAGTGCCTATTGTATTCCCTAACCAAAGTGCCATGGTGAGTGTTTGTTCCCCTGTAAAAGAATTATCTTTTGACAATGATAAAAATATTCTGGAAAAAAGTTTTTTATATTTAGGGCTTGCTTTTGACCATAGAGTTATTAACGGTTTTTGCGCAATGGAATTTTTATCTGAAATCTCAGAAAAAATTGAAAATGTTGATTTTGCTATAACTGAGGGGTGATTATGAAATTAAAAGAAATAATAGCTAATGCATTAAAAATTGATAAAAATATCATAACCGATGAAACTTCGCCAAAAAATTGCGAGAGTTGGACAAGTTTAAACCATTTGATTTTAATAAAAGAAATAAATAAAAACTATAATATCAAACTGTCTTTTGCAGAAATCAAGACCATAAAAAATGTATCGGATATAAAAAATTTGCTTAAAAGTAAGGGCGTATATAATGAATAAGTATACGGGTGATGACCTTTTATTGATGCTCAAAATAAGGTATTTTGAGCTTTCGCTTTTGGATTTATTTTCTAAAGGATTGATAAAAGGCACAACGCATACTTGTCTTGGGCAAGAGTATATTCCTGTTTCTCTAAAACCTTTTATAAACGAAAAGGATTTCATAATTAGCAATCATAGAGGGCACGGGCATTTTATTGCATTGACGGAAGAAATTGAAGGTTTGTTGTCGGAGATAACGGGTAAAGAAGGCGGAGTATGTAACAGTATAGGCGGAAGCCAGCATCTTTTTTATAAAAATATTATGACAACGGGAGTTCAAGGCGAAGGAGTTTCAATCGGCTTGGGACATGCTTTTAAATTTAAACTTGAAAAAACAAAAAATGCTTGTTTTGTGTTTGTCGGCGACGGTACATTTGGCAGAGGCAGCGTCTATGAAAGTTTAAATATGGCTTCATTATATAAACTGCCTTATATTTTGATTATTGAAAATAACTCTATTGCAATGACCACAAAGTTATTCGAGAATATGGCAGGCAATATTGAAAACAGGATAAAATCTTTTGGAATAGATTATATAAAAATAACATCCGATAATCCAAACGAGATAAAAGAAAAAATTAAAGAACCTATTTTAAATGCGAAAAAAAATTCATGCCCCTTAGCTGTTGAATTTGTTACTCAAAGGGTTTCATCTCACTCTAAAGGTGATGATACAAGAGAAAAAGAAGAAATTAATCTGATAAATCAGAACTATTGGTATAACAAACTGAAAAGTCAAAATAATACAGAATTTTTAAAACTCGATAATCTGGCAAAAAATGAAATCGAATTAATATTAAAAAAAGTCTTATTAAAAAAGGAGGCAGAATTTGTTAAATAATCAAACCTGTCTTGAAAATTTGAATGCTGCCATGGTTGATTTGGCACGCAAGGATGAAAAAGTTATATTTATAGGTGAAGATATAAAAGCTCCGTATAACGGTGCATACAAAGTTGAAAAAGGGCTATATGAACTATGCCCCGATAGAGTAATTTCAACTCCTATCAGTGAAGAAAGTTTTACGGGACTGGCTTCGGGGCTTTCTATGTGCGGATATAAACCCATTGTTGATTTTATGTTTTCTGATTTTATGACCCTTGGTTTTGATATGATATTAAATTTTTGTTCAAAATACCCTGATATGTATGGCAGAGAACTTAAATTCCCCATGATAATAAGAAGTGCAAACGGCGGATACAGAGGTTACGGGGCAACCCATAGCCAGAGTATGCAAAAATATTTTATGGGTATACCTAATGCATTTATTTATGAAATGTCGCCATACCATGACAACACAAAAGTATTTAATCGGATGTTCGATAAAAATAAGCTTTGTATATTTTTTGAGGAGAAAAGCGTATATAATCAAAAAATGTATAAATTAGATAATACGGGAATTTTTAAACTTGATTATATTGGTGAAAATGATAATTGGGCATATATCTCAACACAATCATGCAAAGCTGACGTTGCAATAATTACTACGGGCGGATTATCCAATACTGCCATAAACAGTGCTTTAGAATTGTTAACGGATTATGAAATCGAAGCTGAAATCTTTATCCCTTCGCAATTGTACCCCGTTGAAATTTCACAAATTATTGATAAATTAATAAAAATATCTAATGTTGTAATAATTGAAGAAGGTACTTATGGTGCAAATTGGGGTAGTGAAATTTTAGCCGAACTTCAAAAACTGATGAACGGTAAAAATTTAATCGAAAAAATTAACCTTTTATCTTCGGATGCCAAAATTATACCTGCTAATACAAAACTTGAAAATCAGGTTTTAATAAATAAAGAAAAAATAGTTAATTTAATTTTAAGCTTGTAATTGGTTAATTTTCGGCTTTTTGATATTTATTTGAAATTATTTTAAAATTATATAATTTCATATAATTTGTGTGATAATAGAAAAATATGGAAAATAAATTTAAAAAAACAATTTTATTGGCACTGATTGTATCTTTGGCATATTGCCTTATTACTTCAAACGTCTGGAATGTAAAGGACGGATTGCCCGTTCAATTTGATATAAACTCTTTTGGAAAATACAAAATCGGAGCTGTATTAAATAAAAAGGATGACAGTTCCTTTAAAAAAATTAGAGATTGCTATAGTCACAACTATTTAAACGGTTCTCATAAGATAATCCTTAAACCAAAAATAAGACATGCAAAAAGATTGAAACTTGTTTTCATTCCGGAGGACAACAAAGAGTTAAGCGCCATAAAAATAAGCAACATTATGCTTCAGGATGGCAAAGTAAAGCTTGATATCTTAAATAAATTTAGTGCAAAAAATGCAAAAATTGAAATTAAAAATAATACTATTATCCTAACCCCCGCTAACACTAAAAAAACAGTTGAACTTGTATACAACGGCAGTTTTGATTTAAGGGGGCACTGTCATGTTGATATACTTTTGTTATTTACTATGTTTTTTATGTGCTTTTTAATCACATATAAACTTTTTGATTTTATGGTTAACCGTAAAGTTTTTAATACCTTATCAAAAATTGACCCTATCTTTGTTGCAATATTTTTTATACTGCTCTTTATCCCCGCTTCAAAACTTGATAAAGCTCCGTATTCGAGTAAAGAATTAAGAAATCTCAATAAATTTCCCGCTTTGTTTCTTAAAGGGTATGAAATAAATCCCGATTTTGCTAAAGATTTCAATGCTGCTTTTGATGACAGATTTTACACAAGAAAATTTCTTGTTAAATGCTTTTCAAATTTAAGATATAAACTGCATTGGGGATATTCCGAAATAAACCTTGGATATGTATACAAAAAGTCAGGCTGGATGTTTCTTAACGGTGATAAAAAAATTATAAATGACATGGTTACCCCTTTTGAAGAAAAACTGTTAGAAAAAATTACGCTTAATATAAAAACCCTCTTAAGTTATTGCAAGAATAATAATATAAAAGTTTATATAGCTATTGTTCCTGCAAAGGAATTGATTTATCGGGAATATGATATTTATCACGGGAATTTTGAGCATGAAAACACTTTTAAACTTGTTGAAAAAGTTAAAAAAGAATTGGGATACGACATAATTTATCCTGTTGATAATTTTAGAAAGATAAGAAATGAGGAACTTGTATACTTCAAAACAGATCACCATTTAACTGATTTTGGAGCTTACGAATTCTATAAAGTGATTATGAACAGAGTAAATAAAGATTTTAATGATGTTAAAATTACTCCTTTGAGCGAATTTAACCTTTCTTATAATAATCTTGTCAGAGCAGACGGAGAAAGAACATTTAGCGAAGGGGGCAACATTCTTAGAGCCTGTATCCGTGATAAAAAATTGCTTGAGTATAAATATCCTTATTATGATTATAAAAAACTTGATAAACTGGAAATTACGGAAGAATTTCCATACGGCCTTCATATTAATCCCAAAGGAAAATACAAGGTTTTTATTGTCGGCAATTCCATGATGGAAAATCTGGTTTACTTTTTAGATACAAATTTTCAAAAAATTACCAAATACAGATTTAATTCCGATAAAAAAATTCCTCCAAGACAGACAAGATTGGATATGAACGGTTATATTCCCCTTATTGAAAAAGAAAAGCCCGATATTTTATTTATAATTCTTTCAACGGGTAATGTTTTTGAACTTGAGGGGCTATATCCCGATACATTCGAGTAATTAAAATCTGAAATAAATAAAAGGATTATAGGTTGTAAGAGAAATTAAACCGGTTGAGATAAAAAGCAATATTAAAAACCAAACATTAACAAATAATTTTACCTTTTTATTCTGAATAAAAACAATATTTTTAAATATGCCGCTTGATATTATAAAGGCAGACAAAAGAGCAATAAGTTCATATATGTTTATATAAAAAGGTATTAGACGGATTGTTTCAATCGGATTTAATTTAAAAATATTAAACATAGTTTTAATGTATGACAAAGCAAAAGTTAAATTTTCCGCTCTAAATATTATCCAACCTATAATAACAACCAGAAGTGTATAAACATGTTTTATAAAAGGTTTTTTATCCGGAGTTTTATGAATAAGTGTGATTTTTTCAAACACGAGAAAAAGGGCATACCATAAACCCCAGACAATAAAATTCCAACTTGCGCCATGCCAGATGCCCGTTAATAAAAATACTATAAATAAATTAATACAAGTTCGCTTTAATCCCTGCTTACTTCCTCCCAAAGGAATATAGATATAGTTTTTAAACCAAGCGGAAAGCGATATGTGCCACCTTCTCCAAAATTCTGTTACGGATTTTGAAATATAAGGATAATTAAAGTTTTCCATAAACTCAAATCCGAAAATAAGCCCTAATCCGATTGCCATATCCGAATATCCCGAAAAATCAAAGTATATTTGAAAGCTATAACAAATTGCACCGAGCCAACTCAAAGGTAAAGTAAGGCTATCGGGGTTTTGAGAAAATATTTTTTCAACAATTTCGCCCATTATATTCGCTATAATCACTTTTTTAGACAGTCCCGCAATAAAGCGTTTTATTCCAAGGCATACTTTATCGAAAGTTTCTTCCCTGTTATCAATTTGCTCTTTTATATCGTGATATTTTACAATAGGGCCCACTATGAGCTTTGGAAACAGACATATATATAACGAAAGTTTATAAATATCTTTTTGAGGAGTTGTTTCTTTTTTGTATACGTCAATAACATACGATAGTGCATGAAACATATAAAAAGAAATTCCAATAGGCATTATCACTTTAATAAAATCTATGTTTGAATGAAACAACAAATTTATGTTTTCAATTAAAAAGTTAAAATATTTAAAATAAATTAAAAAAGAAAGGTTTAACAGAATAATTAAAAATAAAACCGTTTTTGTTCTTTTCTTGTCAATTATCAAAGCGCCAAAGTAACCGGTTAGTATTGTTAAAAGCAATATTGCAAAATACCTCGGTTCTCCCCATGCATAAAATACCATGCTTGCTACCAATAAAACAAAATTTCTAAATTCTTTTTTTATAAGAAAATATATGGTGCAAACCACGGGCAAAAAAGCATATATGAAGGTCATTGAACTAAAAAGCATAATTATATTTCTTTTTTATTTGTCGTATTTCAATTATACCTGAAAATTTTTTAATTAATACCTTTTAACTCCGTGAAATTAAAGCCTGTCCTATTTTATAATACAATTTGCATAAATTAAAATTCTTATAACAAAAAGCTTATTTAATTATCAAATTACCGCCCTGTTTTTATCTTGTCTTTGGTAATATTTATCTCAGGTTTCATTTTGCCTATAAAAACAAAGCGGTTTATCTTTTAGTATATAATGTTTGTATGATTTATTATCTTGATGCAAATTCCAATAATCCGTATTATAATCTGGCATTTGAAGAATATTTTTTCGAGAATAAACCAAAAAATGACACTTATTTAATGTTATGGCAAAACGAAAAGAGCGTTATAATCGGCAGATATCAAAATGTTTATGAAGAAGTAAACATAAATTATGCCAAAAAAAATAATATAAATATTGTTCGGCGTAATTCCGGAGGCGGGGCAGTTTACCATGATTTGGGTAATTTAAATTACTCAGTAATTACTGATTTTAATTCAAATAATGATATAAAAAAATTCTCTTTGCCCGTTATACAAGCCTTAAAAGAACTGGGCATTGAAGTTTATTTTAAAGGCAGAAACGATATTTTTTATAAAAATTTTAAAATTTCAGGGAATGCTCAATATATCAAGGATAATAAAATGCTCCACCATGGAACGCTTTTAATTCAAAGTGATTTAAGTGTTTTATCAAATGTTCTCATCCCGAAAGTAAAATTTAGTGACTCTTGTTCTATTCCGTCAATTAAAACCGAAGTTTGCAATTTGAATTATAAATCGGATAAAAAATTAACAATTGATGATATTAAAGACAAGATTATTAAAAATTTCCCTGTCGATAAAGAATATTTTCCATCTCAAAGCGAATTAAGCGAAGTAAAAACACTCTTTGAAACTAAATATAAAACAGTGCAATGGAATTATAATAAAATGCCCGAATTTAATTTTTCGAACAAAAAAAGATTTAAATTCGGCCTTGTTGAAGTTAATTGTTTGATAGAAAACTGTATAATAAAGGATATTAAATTTAGCGGTGATTTTTTTGCTCTTGGTGATTTAGAAGAACTTGAAAAAAGCATAATCGGAGAAACCCTGACAAACTTGCATAAGTTCAATTTTGAAAATTATATAAAAGGAATAACAAATGGCGAAATTTTGAGTTTATTTGAAGTTTTTAATCTGAATATTTAACTTGCCTTTCCCATTCAATATCTTTTCTTACGATTTTTGCAGGATTGCCCGCAAGCACGGAATTTTCTTCCTTAATGCTTTTTGTTACGACAGAACCTACCCCTATTATACAACCGTTTGGAATTTTAGTATTTTTACATATAACGGCATTCATTCCAACCCAGCAATGGTTGCCTATTTCAACATAGCATCCGTCATAATTATTTATATATTTACCAGTTTTTTTATCTTTAAAAAGGTGTCCGTCCCCGCAAAATATTTTTATTCCGAAAGAGAACATACAATCTTCACCTATAATAACCTTAGAATTTTCAGACCATGAAAATATACTTAAGCCCCCGCCTCCACCAGAGGATACATTACTTTTTATGTGAACATATCTGTTTTCAAGAGGTTTTTCATTAACATTAGAGGACATATATATTCTTAAATCTATTAATTTGTGTTTGGTTTTTTCTATTATAATTTTGCCGTTATTGCCGCAACATTCTATATATGAACCAATAAAGCATGTCGGGTATTCAACAATAATTGTGTTGTTATGACCTTCTAATTTAATTTTAAGCCCGGGGATTCTTTCTTTGACTTCTCTTAAAACTCCGTTTTCTTTGATATATATCTTGTTACTGTTATCTTTAATGGAGTATTTTTCAAAAACTTTAATTTTAGTTTTATTCTTACGTTTAAAAGAAAATTTTATACCAAGAATGGTAATATTATATCTTTTATATTCAATGCCAACTTTTTTATTGAAAGAAAACAATTTATTAATAATTTCGGATTTCATAAAATGATTTTATCATAACCCGTATTTTATGTTAAACTTTAATAAAATAAAAATAAAAGCCGGATATTAATTTGGACAAATCTGAAAATATAGCTCTAAAACACATTGAAGAAACAAATGCTGACAAAAACGGACAACAAGAGGAGTTCTGTATCCGTATTAATGAATTTTCCAAAGAACGTCCTATCGGAATAAGCGGTTTATTAAGAACAAAAAACGGGGCCGATTTTCTTTCCGATTGTATAGATTCTTCTATAAATGCCCTTGATGAATTAATTATTGTTTATCAGGAAAGTTCTGATGATACCGCAAAAATAGTTATGGAAAAACAAAAACAATATCCTGATAAAATCATGGTTTATTTTTATGAACCAAAAGTTTATTCTCATAATTTAACGGAAGAAGAATATAATAATGCCCTAAATCTTCCTAAAAATTCAATACATCTTTTAAGCAATTATTACAATTTTGCACTTTCCAAGGCTAAATATAAATACGCAATAAAAATTGATGATGACCAGATTTATTTTAGTGATAAATTTAAAGAAATTATGGATTTATACAGAACAGAAAAGAAAGAAAAAATCTTTTTTGTTGAAAGACTTGCATTTGCATATTATAAAAAGCTCTATAAAATCACGTCTAAACACCCTAAATGTCTAAATTCTTTTACCTGTCATTTTTTAATTCCAAAGTTTTTTATTAAAAATCTTGTTTCTTATATAAAGAAAAAAATTCAAAATGATAAAAGATTAACTTCTTATTCTGGAATAAATTTATTTGAAGATAAAATACCTCTTGGCAGATGGGATACACCGGATTTGCTTTCTCCGTTTAACGGAACTATGGATACTTTATGTTTTCCCGTATCATCCGATACTTATTATGAACCGTTTTACGATAAAGAAAATAACAGAATAATTGAAAGATTTCACCATTCGTATTCTGATAATAAAAATAAAGAAGTTTTTTTGATAGGGTTTTTTTGGATTCATTTAAAAGATATGAAAAAAACTGTTTATGAAAAAAAGAAGGATAAATATAAAGGTGTATGTATTGATATAGATGAATTTTTTAAAACCAACTTTTTTGAACTGGAGAAGAAAAGCAAATACAGAGATTTTTCTTATCTAAGATTAATGTATTATATTTTATTTATAAATGATAATAATAAAATTAAGTATAATTTGAATAAATTTCTGAATTCAAAAAAATGAAAACGGGGCTTTTAAAATTAACATCAAAACCTTATAGGGCTTCATATTTCTCTAAACTATTGCTTAGGGTAATGCTAAAAAATGAAGGGATTAAAAATTGGAAAACCGTTGAAATTCAAAAAGATGCAAATTATAAACCCTTTATAAAAGGAGATATAAATTTTAATATATCTCATTCAAATAATATGGTATTGTGCGTTGTGGATAAAAATAACAGTCTTGGAGTTGATATCGAAGAAATAAGGGAAGTTCCAAAAGATATTTTTGATATGATATTTTGCAAAAGAGAACTTGAACTGTATAAAAATGTTACAAAGGAACAGTTTTGTAAAATCTGGACCATAAAAGAAGCTTATTCAAAATATTTATCGCTTGGATTAAATTATGATTTTACAAAAATTGATACAACTTTGCTAAACTATAAAAAAAATATCATACAATGGATTGAAGAAGGTTATATTTGCTCAATTTATTCGGATATAAAAAAAGAAATAAATATAACAAGATACAAGGAAGATGAGATATTAAAATATTATGATTAAATTTGCAACCAAAAAAGATATACCTGATATTATGGATTTTATAGAAAATCACTGGAAAAAGGGGCATATCCTTGCTCGAAACCGTGATTTTTTTGAATATCTTTATATAACGGACGAAAACAGAGTTAATTTTGCGATATCAAAAGATAAAGAAAATAAAATTAACGGTATAATAGGTTATATTCCTTATGATAAGACTCATAGCGTTATTTCATTAGCACTCTGGAAAGCATTAAATGCCCAAGATTCATTTGTCGGCATGGAATTATTTGAATTTTTAATGAATGAATTAAAAACAAAACTTATTGCAACGGTCGGAGTTAATATTGAAACCTCGGGAGAAATTTATCTTTTCTTTGATTATGAATTGGGGAAAATGAACCATTATTACAGATTAAATAAAAATGCAGATTATAAAATTGCAAAAGTTGATGATAAATTAATTCCTGAAATTAAAAGCAATTATGTAACCGTTAAAGAATTAAAATCGGCTCATGAAATACCCGTAGGTTTTAAATATGATAAAAATGCAATACCAAAAACTATTGATTACATAAAAAGAAGATATTTTCTGCACCCTGTTTTTAAATACATTGTCAATTTATTCAATAACGATTTAATTGTAATTACAAGACTTCAAGAATGTAATTCAAGCAAATGTTTGAGAATAGTTGATATCTTGGGTGATTATAATAAAATTCCTTTAATAACAACTTATTTTGACGAATTTATGAAAAAAAATAATATTGAATATATGGATTGTTATAATTCAGGCATTTCAAATAAACTGTTTGAAGATGCAGGGTTTATCGAAATTCAAAACAGTAAAAACATAATTCCCGAATATTTTTACCCCTTTGAACAAAGAAACATTGATATATGCTATTCAAGTTCAAATAAAGGAATAATTCTTTTTAAGGGGGATGGGGATATGGATAGACCAAATTAAATTTTGTTTAAATGTAGCTTAAAAATTTCTTTTTAAAAGATAGAAAAAATTGAGTCAGGCTTTTATCTTGCTAAAAGAACTTGCTAAAAAATGCACTCAAATAAATTTAATATTATTCTTTGCTTATCGTATAACCATGGAAACTTATACAAAGGAGCATTAAATAACAGATTGCATTTTTTAAAAAGCGTTTTTTTATTAAGACATTTTTGTAGCAAAATTTTTTCTTTACGGATTTTAAAAGGGTAACACAATATTAAAGGAGAAAATTTATGTATTCAAAAATTTCATTCGGTTCGCAATATAATTACAGAAATTATATAAATTCAGGATATGTAAAACGAACAAATAATCGAAAAAACAATTCCAAAGTCAATATAAATAGTACGCTGCAACAAAAATTTGTCTCCCTTCCCCCCCTTGCTCTTTCCCATCATAATTCTTTAATATCATTTGGAAGAACTCATTTCTTATATCCTGAAGGAAATTATCTTGAGCAACTGAACAACAAAAATTTTTATTTTTCTGGAAACGATAAGTGTATAGTAATGTCAAACAAGAAGAATGAATCAGGATACTTTGAAATAACTTGTTATGATTATGAGCTTGAGCAAGATGAAACTCCTAAAGACTTCTTGAAAAAGCAGCTGGATGAAGATGTTAAAGGTGTAGAACTTCACGGACGAACTGATAATGGCTTTATCTTAGATGCATTATACTCACGCAACAAAATAACAAACCAAGGCCTGGTACGTATAGACCAAGAACATCCACGTACTCATAAGACCTATCATCAAGAATGTACGTTTAATAGCGGCGATCCGAACGAGTTAATTGATGCCATAAAATTTATGATAGACGAATTGGAACACATTTATGAATCAACCATTTGGAAATAAAAGTTGTAAGATATCTTTATTCATTTTGCAATAATCTTTCTTTACCGATTTTGTAGGGACATTATAATAAAAAAGGAGAAAATTTATGTATTCAAAAATTTCATTCGGTTCGCAATATAATTCAGCAAATCGTATTTATCCCGAATATAGCAGACGAGAAACAAAACATGATAATAAACCTGAATATAACGGGGATAAGACTTTGCAACAAGAACTCATTTCTCCTTATAATCCCCTATCGGTATTAGGAAGATCTCAGGTAAAGCATGTTTATCCTGAAATGAAATACCTTGAACAATTTAACTACAAAGAATTTGAATTTGGCCCCTCTCTTGACCATAGTTATAATGTTGTTTCAACGGTCTCATACGAGAAGAATGAATGCGGATATTTTGTTCCGGCGTTTCATTGCACTAAAACACTTAAGCTAAACGAACCTAAAGAATACTTCAAAAAAGATTTGGATGACGATGTTAAAGGTGTAAGAATTACAGGAACAAGCCCGACAGGCTCTCATGTATTTGCGTTATTGTCACGCAACGAAAAAACAAACAAGACCACGGTGCGCTTATATGAACATGGCAAAACAGACAATAGTAAAGAACTTTCGTTTGATTGCAATGATCCGCAAAAGCTAATTGATGCCACAAAAGTTGTTGTCAATAACCTTAAAGATATAAATACCGCAGTAATTTGGAAATAACCGTTGTAAATATACATCACTATACCCGATAATAAAACCAACAACACTAAAAAAGCCGCCAACAGTCCAAATCTGTGTCAAAAATACCTTTGAAGATATATATACTTAAAATTTTTGATACTTTTTAAAGCTATGTCGAATGTTAATATATTAATTCCAAAAAAACATGTTTTTGTATATTTATGGAAGTATATTTCTAAAACTTGACATTTTTTTAGTAAGTGGTTTATAATGTAAGTATGATAGAGCGCAATGTATATTTGCATAAGCTTATAAAATTTAAGGATAAAAAACTGATAAAAGTAATATCAGGTATAAGAAGATGCGGGAAATCAACCTTATTAGAGCTATTTCAAGACTATTTATTGAAAAACGGCATTAAAAATTCTCAAATAATATCGCTTAATTTTGAAGACCCTGATAATGAAGAATTAACTGATTATAAAAAACTTTATGAATATATAAAATCAAGGCTTCAGGCAAATAAACCGAATTACATTTTTTTAGATGAAATTCAAAATGTAGCGGACTATCAAAAAGCGATAGATGGTTTATATATAAAAGAAAACACCGATATTTATATAACGGGTTCTAATGCTTATTTTATGTCGGGAGAACTTGCTACTCTTTTATCAGGCAGATATGTTGAAATTGAAATGCTGCCCCTTTCATTTAAGGAATATTTATCATTTTATAATGATAACACGGATATTCAAACAAGGTATCGTAAATATTTAGAAAACAGTTCATTTCCCTATGTATTATGGTTGAATGATGAAAAAGAACAAATAAGAACATACCTGAGCGGAATTTATAATACGGTTATACTTAAAGATGTTGTTCAGAGAAATAAAATATCTGATGTTACCGGGTTAGAAAATATTGTTAAATTTATGTTTGATAATATCGGGAACTCAACTTCCGCTAAAAAAATCAGCGACACGATGACCTCGATGAATAAAAAAATATCAAATCATACCGTAGAAAACTATTTAGATGCTTTGTGTAAAAGCTATATTTTATATAAAGCAAACCGATACGATGTTAAAGGAAAGCAGTATTTAGAAACAAACGGGAAGTATTACCTTGTTGATATCGGATTAAGATATTATTTACTTGGCACAAAACATGTAGATTTCGGTCATATTTTGGAAAATATTGTATATTTGGAACTTTTAAGACGGGGATATGAAGTATATATTGGAAAAGTTGACAATAAAGAAGTTGATTTTGTTGCAATAAAAGACGGATACTTTGAATACTATCAGGTCGCAGACACTGTTATGAATAGAGCCACTTTAGATAGAGAATTAAAACCCCTAAACAGTATTAAAAATCACAATCCAAAATACTTACTTACAATGGATAATGTTCCCAATGTATCTCATAACGGAATAAAACAACTGTATGTTTTGGATTGGCTGCTTCAGGCTTATTGATATGCAAAGTGAAGCGGTGCAATAAAGTAAGGACGACTTGAGACTGCATGCGTTGTTCTAATTATTTAAGGGCGGTTGAAACCCGCCCCCAAAAAACCAATACCCATCTTAAAAATTAAACTAACCGTAAATATCAAACTACTCTTTTTAACTGCAACCACATAATAAAAGCCAACTATCCATAAAAAATCATACTACTCAATTAACTACATTTTTTTATTGATTTAATTATACATATCTTGCAGGCTGCGGTTTTTTGCCCTGTTTCATAATATAATCATTTGAAATTAAAAACTAAAGGTTGGGCATTCTTGCCCAACCTTTAGTTTGTTTTATAAAATAAAGTTTTTAAATAAATTAAGCTAATGTTTGTAATTTATTGCCCGTGTTTGCACCATAACGAGCTTCTAATTCTTGTTCGGCAGCCGGGAATGGGATTTTAATTTATCTCTGTCATTCCTTGTTAGAAATTAAAGATTTATAAAATCATGTAAGATTTGTTGGTTTATACTCCCCAAAACGAACCATTCCAAAATAATCGTTTCCTTTGCGTATGCTTCAAACTCTCCGGCTAAGCACAAACTAAAAGTTTTGCCGATAAAAGCTCAAAAAGACTTTTGGATGTTAACAATAATCGGTAAAATTACGTAAAATTTGCTTACCATTTCATAAATACTGTAAAAATCATAATTGTTTTGCTCTTGCAAAACACATGTTTTGGAGGGGAGAACCCCTTGGGGTGAAGAATCCCTCCATAAAAAAGAATTTCCATATATAGAATTAAAACGCGCCTGGAGACTCTGCCGACGAGAAAGCAAGACACCTTGCTTTCGAGGAGAGGGTGACCCTTGAGGTCACATCCCGACAGGTGTCGCATGAAAAAAAGAACCTTTTAGGGTTCTTTTATGCGCGCCTGGAGGGATTCGAACCCCCGACCTTTTGGTTCGTAGCCAAACACTCTATCCAGCTGAGCTACAGGCGCAAATATTCAATTTTCATTTTGCAGTTCAGCTGGATAGAGTAATATATACATATTTGTTAGAATTTTGCTATCGCAAAATATCTAACGGCCAGCTGAGCTACAGGCGCAAATATTCAATTTTCATTTTGCAGTTCAGC
>CANRHZ010000025.1 GCA_947630535.1 Candidatus Gastranaerophilales bacterium
AAGGGATTAGGCGGATTTACTTTAGCTGAAGTATTGATAACACTAACAATTATTGGTATCGTTGCAGCTATTACTTTGCCAAGTTTACTTGTTAATGTTAACGATAAAGCTTGGAATGCTCAACGTAAGGCACTTTATGCAAGAATGAGCCAAGCAATAGGAGAGATGGATAGTGTTGCAGGGTACGGGACAACAAACGGTGCAGCTATAAATAAAGATGATGAAAATTTAAAAGCATCAGCAGCAGAAGCTTTTATAATAGATGGCTTATCCAAGGTTTATAGAGTTCAAAATGTATGTAATAAGAATAACTTAAAAGCATGCGGTATTCCATCAAGCATAATAACGCTAAATGGCAACACAATGGATTTTCCAAAAACTGTAAGCGAATTAAAAAGCAATTTAACTGACTCTAGCAATAAAGCAATGGATACTGATGCTGCCGCCTTTGAAACTGTTAACGGCGAATCAATCGCACTATTTTATAACCCAGTTTGTGAATCAGACCATCCTGATAATTACCACTATGCAGGTCAAGTATTTTGTGTCAATATGATATATGATCTTAATGGTCTAAAAGGCCCAAATGAAGTCGGAAAAGATGTAGGATTTATTACTGTTTTATATAGAACAAATAGCGTTGTTGTAGCACCAAATCCATTCCCAAGTAACGCTTCAACATCAACTGCGCCATCATATAGTGAAAATGGAAAAGATGCGGCAACTCTATGTACTCAACAAGGAGAAGATGCAAGACTTCCTGATAGAGATGAACTTGCTTCAATGTCTGTTAACTATAATATACTTGGTATGACATCCGGTAGCTACTGGTCGGGCTCGGTCGTTTCTTCAGGAGCGAGCGGCCTTGCATGGGGACAGCACGTGATCTATGGGTACCGCGGCAGGTACACGCGCTCGGACTCGTTCCGCGTTCGCTGCATAAAAAAATAACAAACAATTAAAGGGAAATAAGTATTTATTTCCCTTGTTTTTTTATTATATTACTCTTTTTGTGCGGGTTTTTTGTACAGAGTATACTTTTCTCCTCTTTTTACAAGCTCAATACCTTTAAGCACGGATAAATCGGGGTTTTTCTTATTTCTTATAACAATATATACGTTTGCCCCTTTTAAAAGTTTGATATTGTCCTCAATTGTGTTTTCAGGCATATAAATTACGGGCTTTTTGTCATAAATATTCAAAACACAGTATTTTCTGGAAAAACCGTACATAACAAAATCGTTTTCATTTTTGTCGTCGGCTGCAATTTTTGCATAATCCTCAAGCTCATTTTGCCCGAAGCTTGTAATATAATTGAACGCTTGCGCCTGATGAACACCAAAAAGGCTTAAAGAAAAGGCAAGCACCATGCCTAAAATCCAAATTTTATTTTTGAAATATAAAAATATAAATCCAAATACTGAAAATACAATATAGGAAACATAAAGGGACAACCCCACATTAATGTTGCCCGAAATATACCAGTATGTCCCAAAAATTCCCGCACCAAAAAACACAAGGAAGGTTATAAGGCTTGATATTTCTACATATTTTTTATTTTTATCCTCTATTAAATAACCGCTCAAAAAATACCCCGTTACTATGGATAAAGAAGGGAACACGGTCAAAATATAAGTGGGAAGCTTTGTTGATGATATGGAGAAAAACAAAAATACCGTGAAAAAATGGATAATTGAAACGAGTATAAGGGCTCTATCCCTTGTGTCATAAGATAAAAGCGGTTTTATGGATTTTGTTGATTTATATGTATTTACTGAATATCTGCCCCCTTTTATAAAAGCACTTATTGTATATAATGACCATGGCAAAAGCCCTCCCAATATAACGGGCACATAATATAAGAAAGAATGTTTTCTTCCAATATCCATAGAGGAATTTATAAACCTTGCAAAGTGATGTTTCAAGATATATTCTCTAAACCACACATAGCCGTTTTCGCCATATACAAAATAGTGCCAAGGAAAACACACAAGAATAAATATAATGGCGCCCGGGATTAAATAAGAGGGTTTTATAATTTCTTTTAGCCTTTTAAATACAATGAATATAAGTAAGATAGGAACAATAGGAACAATTACACCTATGAGCCCTTTTTGTAAAACGGCAAGGCCCATAAAAAGGCAGGTTAAATACCATAACATTTTTTTCTGCCATTCTTTTTCGGTAAATAAAATTGATGCACCAAAATAAAAAGTTAAAATACTAAGAACCGAAAAACCCATATCAAGAATTGCAATTCTTGAAAAAAGCGCATACCAAAAAGCAGACATTAAAACAAGAGAAGATAAAAACCCCGTTATTTTAGATTTTATAATGTATGATGTGAAAAAATAGGTTCCTATTACCCCAAGAAGCGCAAATAATGAGTTAAAAAATCTTGAAGTAAAGTTATTGATTTCACCAAAAATATGATAGCTTAAAACATTTAACCAGTAATAAAGCGGGGGTTTTTCCAAAAACGGTTCGAAATTCAGATATGGTGTTATATAATTTCCGTTTGTGAGCATACTTTTTGATATGCTCACATACCTTGTTTCATCAATGTCAATAAGCCTGTAATCTCCAAGCCCTTTAAAAAAGAAAAAATAACCCAAAAATAAAAGGCTTAAAATATATAAAAGACCCTGATATTTTATTGATAAATTCTTTAATTTTAATACAAGCTCATTCAACTGTATATCCTATTCAACATTTAAGATTTTAGCGGTTATTGAATACGTTGAGTTTTTATTTTTGAAAATTTTTATCTGCTCAAATTCGCCGGTTTGATAGAGCGGGCCAACACTTATGTGTTTAACACCGTTTACGTTTTGAATGTTTTCAACATGATAGTGACCCGAAACAATAGCTAATACATTATTATGTTTGGCTAATACATCAAGGTACAATTCCGGCTTTGCCGTTAATCTTAAATCGTCGTCTTTAGGAGGGATGACGGGAAAATGTTGGAATATAACCGCTTTTTTATCTTTGTACTTTGTAAGGGTTTTATCCAAAAAATCAACCTCATCAATTTTATAATACCCCTTCATTGAAGGAAAGGTTTCGTTAACTCCCGCAAGGAAAATGAATATTAAATCATCTTCTTTTTTATATGAAGGAAGATGTCTTATTTTATTTGAAGAAAATTTATTTACTATTCTAAAATACTCTTTTTTGTTCATATTTTTGCTTTTGCTTATATCTCTGTTACCTGCAACAACAAAATAAGGCTTTTTTAGTTTGTTTATAACTTTTGAAAACATGGCAACATCAATTCTGTCTGCACTGTTAACGTTATCCCCCAAAAATACAACATAGTTTGAATTGTCATTATTTGACATAGAAACCGCCTTTATGAGGTTAGAAATTGAAGGGGTCATTTTGTTTTCCGTTTTATTTGACACAAGGTGAGCATCGCTTATAACGTTAATTGTTGTGCTTTTGGCGAAACATTGTGATGCATTCAACACAACAAGCAAAAAAAGTATAATTAATAAAGAAAATTTTCTCATAAGCTAATTATACTTTAAAATTTTAAAACCGGTAAATTGTAAAGCCTTTTTATTTTCCTTGAAGCATTTGCATAAGCATTTCAGGAAATTCGGAAGATAGCATCTCTGCAAAATCGTTATGGTCAACCTGTGTTGCGACAACCTGAATTAAGTCTTTAGGGAGTTCTTCTATCATAGGAATTAAAAATTCAGGGTCAAGCGTTTTCATGGTTTTTATTATGTCCTCTTTTTCCATAAGATTAATCATTGGTCGAACCAGAATGGAATTATCAAATTCATAGTAATAATCGGGATTTATCTCGCATAAGCCCGTTATAGCTTCTGCTTTTTCGGGAGTTTGCATATTTTGAAGGAAGCGTTTGTATTCTCTATCTTCCATATTTTCAATGTATTCAAGGTATTCTTTTGCGGATTTATCTTTAAAATCGGGCCCGAATTGATTCATCATAAGTTTTTGGAATTTTTCATATTCAAGCCCTTCAAAATATTCCAAAACGTCTTTTTTTGCAAGGTGAGTGCTTTCAAAAAATTCACTCATCTCGTTTTCTTGCATAAATCTTGTAACATCTTCCATTGTGAAATGCTGCAAAAGAAGGAATATTAACTGTTCTGCGGGAAGATTATTTAAAAGTTCTTCAAGACCGTCTACCGTAAAATATTGAAGCCCGAATGAAAGTTGTTCGCTATTTAAGTAAGGAAGAACTTTAACAAGATCTTCTTCATTAAACTGTTGAATTATTAAGTATCTGTTTTCGGGGCTTTCAAGCTTCATTATCTTGGCAAGCTTTTCGGGGTCCTGAAGGAGCTTTAAGAGGAGGTCTTTATTTACGGTAATCATACCGTCCTCTGTTACAATTGTAAGCTCATCTGAGTTTTCTTTATTCTGTGCGCTTGCCTGAGCAGGAGAAATATACTGACGGAGAGATGAAATCCCGTAGTATCTGGCAAGATATGCTAAATCTATAGTTAAATCTATCATTTACACATTTTTAATTGCCGTTTTTATGGCAATTTCTCCTTATCTTATCTAAAAGAAAATATCGGCAAAAATCCCTTGCAACTTTAATTTTGTAACATTTTTTTACAATGACGAAAACTTATCAAAAACAAAAATTAATATAAAAGAAAAACCCCTTTATTTAAGGGGTTTTAAAATTTGTTAGTTCCTCTAAGTGGTTTGGTAGTTGGTTTTTCTCTCTTTTGTTTCTCTCTTGTTATGTGGTGGTTTGTTTTCTCTCTTTATCCTCTTTGTACTTATATAAAGTTTTTTATGCAAAAAATATTGCTTTTTTATATACTTTTATATTTACAATTCTTAACAATTGGCAAAAAGCTTACTTGCTGAGCACAAAGATGGCTTCTTCCGAAAAAAGGTTTGCAAAAAATTTAAAAATGCCTTTTCTTGCATTGTTTTTTGCAAGGTAAATTGACTCTATTATTTGAATGTTGTTGTTTTTACAGAATTCAAAAAAATCTTCAATTGTATTAAGGTGGATATTTGGAGTGTTATACCATTCATAAGGAAGCGCTTTCGATTTTGGCATTTTTCCCTTGAAAAACAAATAAAATCTTACTCTCCAGTAAGCAAAATTCGGAAAAGCAACGATTGCCTTTTTTGAAACTCTGAGCATTTCTTTAAGAACGTAATCCGGTTTATCTGTGGATTGGAGCGTCTGGTTTAAAATTGCATAATCAAAAGACTTATCTTTAAATTGTTTTAATCCTTTATCAATATTTCCCTGTATAACGGGAAGCCCCTTTTCAAAAGATTTTATAACCATATCTTCATCTATTTCAATTCCGACACCTGTTATATTTTTTTCCGTCATAAGCTTTTTAAAAAGGTAGCCGTCTCCCGAGCCAAGGTCTAAAACTCTTGAATTTTTTTCAATAAGCTTTGTTATTTGAGTATAATTCAAACCTCTATTCATAATATTTTTCATCCTCTTTCAAAAAGCTCTTTATAACTTGAGTTTGCTTTTCATACTCTATTAAAAAGGCATCATGCCCGCATGGGCTTGAAAGTTCGATAAATGAAACATTTTTATTCTTTTTAATAAGGGCATTTACAATTTCTTTTGCCATTTTGGTGGAAAAAAGCCAATCAGTATCAAAAGAAATCACAAGAAACCTTGCATTTGTGTCAGAGAAGGCATTTTCAAGGCTTCCGTATTTATTAATAGGGTCATAATAATCTACCGCTTTTGTAATATAGAGGTAACTGTTTGCATCAAACCTGTCCACGAAAATTCTTCCCTGATGTTCAAGGTATGATTCAACCTGAAAATCCACCCCAAAATCAAAATTAGGTTTATCAAGTTTGAAATTTCTGCCGAATTTTTTGTGCATGGATGTTTCCGATAAATAGGTTATATGCCCGACCATTCTTGCAATTGAAAGCCCGCTTTCGGGGTGTTTTTTGTCGTAATAGTCACCGTTATTAAAATCAGGGTCGGATAAAATTGCGTTTCTTCCGACCGCATTAAAAGCTATTCCCTGAGCGGAAAGTCTGGCAGCTGCGGCAATGATAATAACCGTTTTAACGTATTTTGAGTATCTTATTGACCATTCAATTGCTTGCATGCCCCCCATTGAGCCGCCGACCGCTATAAGTTTTTTAACATTAAGGTGCTTTATTAGCTCATATTCAACCTTAACCATATCTTCAACCGTAATAACGGGAAAGTCATGCCCGTAGGGTTTATTTGTTTTGGGATTAATTGAGCATGGCCCCGTTGTTCCCATGCACCCCCCTAGCACGTTAGAACATATTACAAAAAATTTATTTGTATCAAAGGCTTTATTCGGGCCAATCATTGTATCCCACCAGCCCGGTTTTTTATCTTCATTGGTGTGATACCCGGCAGCATGCGCATCAGCCGTGAGCGCATGGCAGATTAAAATTGCGTTATCGCCCTTTTCGTTTAATTTACCGTAGGTTTCATAAGCAACCTGAATGTCGGATAAACTTTTAGAACATTCAAGCTCGATTGGTTTATCTAATTTAAAATACTCTGTTTGAACTATGCCTACACTTTCCATTATTTGATGATTTTAGCACAATTTTCATATATATGTACCTTTTTTGTAAACTAAAGTATAATATTTGTAAAAAAGATAAAAGTTTTCCATAAAAATGCCGATATAATTCATGTCAGAAGTGAAGGAACTTTTTATCAAAAAGTAATAGGGTAACAAATAAATGGAAAATGCTAAAAACAGAGAAGAACTTGATATTTTAAAAGACGGCGGGGTTTCTTTATTTTCTCGTTCGCTTGATTTAATGAACGACGATCCTCTTGAAGAAATTTTTGCTCTTAATTTGGGAGATTTTTTGTGCGAAAACCTTATAAATGATGAGCTTGCAGACAAAATTTCATCAAAATCGCAAAAGAAAAATAAAGCAGAAGGCCTTAAGGCACAGTTAAGAGAATTAATTTCTATTTATTCCGTTGATTCAACACTTTCGCTTCTTGGTTTTAGAGAACATGAGGACTATATAATTTACGATTCCGTTGCAAGAGCAATAAAGTTAATGCTCTCTTTGGATGAGTGCAACATTTATTTGTCCGTAAAAAAACAACCCCTAAAACTTGCGGGAACCTCTCAAAATATACCAAAAGTAAGGCTTAATAAGTATATAAAAGATGCTTTTGAAAAAGAGCAGATTATTTCAATAAAAAATAAAACTCAAATAATTAAAATATATCCTATGAAAAACAGTTTTGAGTGTATTGGCTCAATTGAAGCAAGACGTCCTTTAAATAAACCGTTTGAAAAGGAATATGAGGATTTATTAAAAATAACGTCAGGACTTTTTGTTACATCTTTGGGCATTCAAAAACTGATTGATGAAGTTAAAAAAGTTATAAATAACGACGTTGTATCAACTTCAGAACTCCAAAACCTGAGGGCTCAGCTAACCGCAATAATAGGCGACCTTCAAGACCAGCAGCAGGCTTTTGTTGAGATAATGGCACGTGCGGTTGATATTAAATCAAGGTATAAAAATAATCACTCCAAAATGACGGCAGAACTTTCAAGAGAAATTTGCCATACACTCGGATTAAATGAAAAAACCACGGATTTAATATATTATGCGGGGCTTTTACAAAACATTGGAAAAATCACCCTGAACGAGCAACTCTTTATTAAAAAAAATAAACTCTCGAAACAAGAGTGGGACAAACTTCAACAGTCCCCCAATCAAGGTGTTGAATTGTTAATGAATATAAACTTCTTATCTGAAGTTGTGCCTTACGTATACTATCAAAAAGAGCGCTGGGACGGTTCGGGTAAACCCGAAGGCTTAAAGGGTAATTCCATTCCTTTCGGTTCAAGAATTATCGCCCTTGCGGATGCATACTGTGCGCTTGTCCAGGATAGAAGCCACAGAAAGGCGCTATCTAATAAAGAAGCCCTTAAAATATTAAAATCGGAATGCGGAACAAAGTGGGACAGAGTTGTTTTTGATGCGCTATACCGCATTAAAGGTTAATTTTGTTTAAAACTTTAAGACCTGAATAATCCCCTATTTCTTTTGTTTTGACATTGTTTCTTGTAATGTCGTATGCAAATAATGCGCAAAGTATTGCCTCTAAAGAAGGAGCGGGAAGAAGGTTATCGGGGAGTATATCAAAACCGTATTTGATTTTTAATCCCGCCTGAAAATTTTTACAATCAAGAGAAGTTTTTTCAAGATAATACGGGCTCAATCCGTAGCTTTGTCTTAAAAGGTTTATATTACACCTTGATATTTTACATTTTGTTTCATTCATTGTTTTAAAAAAAAGTGAAAGCCTGTCATTTAGCCTATTTGTCCAATTGTTTTTGTTTATTTTAAATATATTATCAATAGATTTATAGTTTTTTGAATGTATTCTCCATTTGCCTTCCAAAAGTGACTCATCAGGTGTAAGCGTAACTATTGCAAGCGAATTTTTAATATAGTTAGAGTTTTCAAAAAACATTTCAATGTCGTCCGTAAAATATAATTTATCAAGAAGAACAATTTCTTTATTGTTGTCTAAAACGCAAACAGAACTTAAATGGCTTGAATTTGAAGCGAGAGAAAGCCCTATTGAATAAAATTCTTTATTTAATTTTCTTGACACATTATTCATAATTAAGAGTATAATTATTTAAAGCTATATTTGCAACAAAAAAGGTTTTTTAGTGTTTTTGAAAATATTTATTAATCTGATTAAAAGATTTATGAAGGGCTTTAGGGGCTTTATATTTCTTTTGTTTTTTATGTCTGTTATGGGCGGCTTTTTGGAATTAATCGGGATTGCAATGATGTTTCCCCTTATTATACTTTTGGTTTCGCCCCAAAACCAAAAAGCAAAAATAATAACAGATGCCATACAAACTTATTTTCCCGATATAACATATATGCAAATTGCATTATTACTTTGCTTTTTGATGGTTTTTGTATTTCTTTTTAAAAATTTCTATATGATTTACTATATAAAGCTTCAAAACGAGTTTGTATCAAAATGGTCAAACTATGTTAATTCGCTTTTAATAAAAAGGCTTCTTTTTGCCCCCTATAAGGATACAAGAAAAATATCCCCCGCAGATAAGCACACCCTTTTATATTCTTCAGTCAGAGATATATCCCTTGATTTTGTATTAAGGTGCATTATTCTTCTTGCAAACTTTGTTGTGGGAGTTTGTATTTTATCTTTGCTTTTTTATAAGTTTACAATACCTGCGTTTTTATCGGTTGTGTTTATTCTTTTGTTTGCATATTTTGAGAATAAATATTTTAAAAATAAAGCAAAAAAATTGGGAGATATAGGAATTAAACTTTTATCCGATTTTTCTTATGATATTGATTTAATTATAAAGTCAGAAAAAGAGATAAGAATTTCAAACAGAGAAGAATATTTTATAGAAAGACTTATACAAAGCTCATCTAATATATCTTCAAATTTCTCAAAAAGAATTTCATACGGCAATTACCCTTTGCATGTAACTGAAATCGGGGTTATTTTGTCGTTTTTAATAATGATTTTATCAATAGTTTTTATTGATAAAATCCCCAAAGAAGAAATTGTTTCATCCGTTGCCGTTATTGCGCTTATAGTCTTAAGGTTTGTGCCTGAATTAAATAAAATTTTAATCTCACTATATACGATTAACACCTCTAAAACGAAGGTTTTATGGTTTTTAAATAAGTATGATGAAATATTAAAATTTGAACGCATAAAACCCGATACAAAAGAGAAAATGAAGTTTGAGGATTCTCTTGAGTTATCTTGTGTCGGTTTTTCATACGGAGAAAACAAAGGAATATTTGATATCAACCTTGAAATTAAAAAAGGCGAGATAGTTGGCATAATAGGTCTTTCGGGGGCGGGTAAATCTACTTTGGCGGATATAATCTCAGGAATTTATATCAAAGATAAAGGAACAATAAAAGTTGACGGAACAGAAATTAATGAAGATAACCTTTATTCATGGCAAAAAAATATCTCATTCCTTCAACAGTCGCCCGTTTTAATTAACGATTCGATTTTAAAAAACGTAGCTTTTGGAATTGAAGATTCAAAGATAAATATATCCAAGGTTCAAGACTCTCTTAAGATGGCAGGGATTAATATAGAAGATGTGTTTAAAAAACCGGATTTATCAATCGGTCAAAGACAGAGAGTTGCTCTTGCAAGAGCATACTATAACGATTTTGAACTTCTTATATTGGATGAAGCAACGTCATCTTTAGACCCAAAAACGGAGTTTGAAGTCACAGACAATATATTTGCCCTTAAAGGTAAAAAAACGGTAATAATAATTGCGCACAGGCTCTCAACTCTAAAAGAATGCGATAGAATTATTTATATGAAAGAAGGCAAAATACAGGATATATCAACTTTTGATACCTTAAGACAAAAGTATAAAGAAATTGAAGATATGATAAAACTCTCATCTTTTGAATAGGTTGTGATAAAATAATTTATATGAATGCAGATAAAAACAGACTTTTATATTATATAGGGACATCTCTTATTGTGCTTGCGGTAATTGAGCTTACAATATTTCCGTACATAACAACTTATGTCCTTCCCCTTTTATACATTGAACCTCACCATTTTAAAAACAATGTTTCTTATATATTTATAGCGGCTCTTGTTTGTTATCTTTATAGCGAAGGGTATTACAAAAAAGAACTTTTGTCGATTTTTTATACTTTTATTTATTACTTACTATTTCAGATAATTGTATACAACTTTTAGCAATTTTTAAAAATTAAAATACTTTATATAATAGAGAGATTTTATATAAAGAGGATTTTATATGCACGAATGGTTAAATAATGACGTTTCGCTTTCAGGGTTTTATTCCAATCCGCAAGATTCGCTCGGCGAATCAAATAAAGATATAACATCCATATACGGAAATGCCGACAACAATTTTTTATCCGGCATAAATGTCATGCATTCAAACGAAAATACTCAAACACCGTTTTCATATAACGCATTTATGAAGGACATTATAGAAACACCTGACAACAAAAATAATATGGCAGAATATTATTATGATGATGAAGATGAAGATGTTCCAACCCTATCGTATGAATCTTGATTGTTTGTTTCATAAGATTCTGCATATTGTTGATATAAATCATCAATTTTTTGTTTTATTCGTTTAATTCTATCGTCAATATCTGCATACCTGTATTTAAAGTCTAATTCCGCTTTTTGTTTTTCCGTTTCGCTAAACCTTCTTTTAAGAATATCAAGTGTTGATAAACTGTGTTTTGAAGCAAAAATTTTATCTTTTGATTCTTCAATTCTTCTTAGTTTCTTTAATATCATATCTTCTTTTCTTAAAAGTTCATCAAGTTCGTCTTTCTTAATTTGTCTTATGACTGCACCATCGGCTCTGGCGGAGCTTAATCTTTCTTTGGTAGCTTGTTTTGAATCATCAATTATAAACTCAGGCGAAATATCAATATTGTCTTTTGCAAAAAAGCTATTAAACCTTTCTTTATCAATGTTTTCTAAAAGTGCTTGTTGAGCTTTATAAAGCCTGTATGAGTCAACGATATTTTGCGATTTTAAATCATCGTAATCGTCGTTATCATAATCACAGTCTAATTCTGCTCGCTTTTCATTTATCAAATAATGTAGTTTTTCAAGCTCAAGACAAAGGTCGGGTTCATCCGTAATGCTTTCTTTGAGCATATTTACTTCTATTTTTGTATCGGTAAGTTCGTCTATTTTCTTTTTAAGGGCGCTTAAATCAGCTTCTATAACGGACAATGTCCTTATTTTCTTTCTGATTTCATTAATTTTTGATCTTATTTCATGAGATTTTCTTGCGCATGTTTTATTCTCCGCTTTTTTTGCGTTGTAATTTTCAATTGCAAGATTTTTTCTTTTCTCCTTTTGTTTAATTTGTTGGGGAGTCGAATTTTCATCACTAAGCACTTTTTCGTATACCGCCAGAGTTGCATTTTTCTTTCTCATTGCTTCTTCAAAGGCACGTTTTGAATTAGAGGCATTTATTTCTGCCGCTTTTAATTGCTCGAGCAATTTAAGATACTTGACAATATTTATATATTCTTCGTCGTTTTGCAACTCTTTTTTAACTCTGTTTAGGTCGTTTAATTCAACCTGAAGGGATTTTGCTTCTTCCAGCATGTCCAGTCTTATTTCATCAATTGATTTTGGGGCAACCGCTTTTTTTATATCCGTATCAGACGGATTTCCTTTTATGTCGGGTTTCTTTAAGACAATCTCACCGTCTGTTTCTTTTCTGACCGCCATAATAATATCGTCAACATAACCGTCATAGAGCTCTGAGTCGCTAAAAGCTTTTTTATCTATTAATTCTTGGGCCTTGATTAAGTATTTTTGAAGGTTTACAGGCATTTCAGGGTGCACCTTAAACCACTCTTTGTATGGAGTATTTCCTCTTTTTGAATTGCATTCTCCGCAAAGAGGAATATAGTTGTTTGTATTGTTTTCGCCGTTTTTAGATTGGGGGCGAATGTGTTCCGTGGTTACAAGAGCGGGGATTAGAAGTCTTGATGCTATTTCTTCGTTTGTTTTTCTTGAGAATTTAACAAAAAACGCATCTTTTGAATTCCATGATTTTGGCAGCTTTTCAAGGTCGGACAGTATTTTATTGCAAGCCTGCTTGTCTTTTCCTTTGCAGTTTCCGCAAATTGAATACATTGTATCTTTAAATTCTTTGTTTTTGAAAAAGAAGTTATCGTTGGAATCTTCAATTAATTCGAAAGCGTTGTCAACCGCATCCATAATCTTGTCACGTCTGCCTTTTGTCAGATATACGGCCCTTCTTTTTATATCCGATAAGACGATTTTTTGTTCGGCTTCCAAAATTCTTTTACTGTTTTGCGCCTGATTTTTAACAATTGTCTGCAAGTCTGCATCTTCGTCTTTTTCGGCACCTTCTATAATGATATCAACAATCGAACTTTCGTTTGGCCTATAGTATTCGTAGTACCTTAGAAGCTCCTCTTTTAATTCATCCCCCGTTTTATTTTTAGCCCTCAGCTTAAAAGCGTCTATTTGAGCTTCCGTTATCATCATCTGTCCGCAACAAGGACATTCCAGTCCGTATGCTTTTTTTATTTGGAAGTTTGACGGGTTGCATTTATACCCTTTGAATGTAACACCGTAATATGCCTTATAATTTTCAGGCTTAGCAAGGTCTTTGTTTTGCAAGAGCATATTATAGGGCAGTTCAGTGCTTTTATTTTTGCTGCCATAGTGTATATTGTAATTGTTTTTAGGGGCATATAAACTTATAGCATTTACATTCATTACATAAATCCAAAAAGACCTCATCAATAGTAAATCATGTAAAAGCAAACTTTTGACACTTTTTTATCTTTTCTTAAATAAAGTTTACTTTATTTAAGGGATTACTACTCTGTTTCTTCCGCTTTCTTTTGCGATATATAAGCCTTTATCGGCCAATATGTATAAATCTTCGGGGTCTTTCATTATTTTGTCGTTAAACTTTGCAACCCCTATTGATATGGTAACGGATATTTCTTTTGTTCCTTCTATTTTATATTCTTCAATGTTGATTTTTTTCTTTTCAATTTTACTCCTAAGCCTTTGGGCTACTTTATAGGCTTCATCTATTGGAGTATTCGGAAGGAGTATGGCAAATTCTTCCCCGCCGTATCTTGATGCAATATCATACTCTCTTAACTCTTTTTTTATTGTTTTTGCAACCGTTTTTAGCACCAAATCCCCGACACTGTGCCCATAAGTATCGTTTACGGATTTGAAAAAGTCAATGTCTGTCATAATACAACATAAATCGGTTTTTTGTCTTTTAGCGTTTGAAGTTGTTTCTTTTAGTCTTTGATGGAACATATGCCTGTTATTTAATCCGGTTAGAGCATCCAAAGTTGCATTCTCCAATACCTTCATATATTCTTTTGCCCTGTTTACGGTTATTGAAGCTTGCACTGTAAGCTGCTCAAGGTATTTAATTTCATTTTTATTTAAACTATCAACCGGGTTATATGCAACAATTGCGCCCGTTATCTTCCCTTCTTCATACAAAGGAAATATACAGGTTTTGCCCTCATCTTTTGTTATAACGGAATTATCTTTAATTTCCAAAAGATAATCATTAATATTTGTTATTGAACATTTTTTAGGCCATATCAATTTGTACTCTTTTTTTGATGTTTTCTTTAAAAATATGTATATCAAATGTTCCGATATAAAGCCGTCTATCATCTCTCCCATAATAGGCAGAATATAGCTTAAATCATACTGGGTTTCGGTTAGTTTTGTTATATTTCTTATGGTTTCATAAAATTTTGTGTTGTTGTTAGCATTTTCAAGATACTTTATATGAGATATTGCAAGAGATATTTGCCTTGATAACAGAGGGACAATTTCTTCGTTTATCTCTTTGGACAGTTTCCCCTCAACAGACAGTATCCCGTTTATTTTTCTTTGCTTATAGAGGGGAATATAAAGCTTATCTTCTTTTTTAATCAGGGTTTTTGGTTCTTTTATTAAGGAATTATATATTAAATTTAATTTTTCAGCTTCAATATTGTTTAAAAGGTTTTCCCAAGGTTTTATAAAGTTTTTCAGGTTTTTTGTAATTTCATCGTATGTATAAATAACAATATCAACAGCACCAATCCCTCTAAAAACCTGTTTTAGTCCCAAAACAAGTTCGCTTGCCGAATTTGAACTTTCAAAAACTGATGTTATCTCATAAATTAATTTATATAACAAATCTTCTTTTAGCATCAAAGTTCGGGGTCCTCTCCTTCAAAAAAAACTTTTTTGTTGTTGCAAGTTTTAAAGTTTTTAAGCATGGCAGAATCCAATTCCTCGGACATTACCACTTTTCCGTTTATTATAGTCATTCTTCCTTCTTTTTTGCTTTCTTCATCAAGCTTTTCTCTTAAATTCTCGTATCCTTCTTCTATAACCATTCTTCTGTTTACTTCGTTCATTACATCAAATAAATACCTTTGTATATTGGTGTTTTTACTGTTTGAAATCAAGAGTCCCGCTTTTTTAAACTCATCTGAAGATGCCCTCCAGTGTTTCATACCCATTAAGAGTATTGCAAGATTGTAGTGGGCTTCATAATTCATTGGTTCAAGCTCAATAGCCCTGCAATAGTTTTTACCTGCTTCATAGTTTCTTCTTAAAAGGTGGTTTGCAATTGCAAGATTATAATATACATCAAACTGTTTTAAACTTTTCAGTGCATTTTCATAAGACTTAACGGCATTTTTAAGGAATAAGACCGATTTATATCTTTCTTGCGCAAAAAGCAAAGATTTAAATCTCCATGCGAGCCCCTGATTGTAGTATGCAACTCCTTTATTATATTTGTAAGTTTTTTTGTTATCAATTATAAACGGAATGTACATCCATTTTGGAGCATTTTTAATGGCAGCATCATACTCTTGAATTGCCTTATCATAATTTTGGGTTGCTTCGGATAATACAATTGCATAGTCTATTCTTGCAATCATAAAATCGGGCTTTAATTCAAGCGCTTTACTGTAATTTTCAAGTGCCGAACCGTAATCTTCGTATGCCACATACAAATTTGCAAGATTATATCTTGCTCTAATATGTTTCGGGTGAAGTTCGAGGGCTCTTTTGTAGTTATAAATAGCATCTTGAGTTCTCAGTTGTCTGTATGCCTTATCTCCCTTATAAACATAATAGTAGCCTTGTATTTTATGCCATTGGGTTTTATAAAAGTCGTGGAATATAAAAATGCTTGCAATAAAGCATAAAACCACAATAAGAAAAATAATTCTTACCGTGGTATTTTTTGCTATATCAAAAAGTTTTTCCTTAAGATTTATCATGCGTCAAATAGCTTATACAATCTTTCTTGTATTATATCCTCGTCTATTTCGTTTGTAATTCTGTTCAAGTCTATTGCTTTTTGAAGCTCGGATGCGGCTTCAACTTTTCTGTTAATATCCGCATAGCATCTTCCTATATTAAAATGCGCCAGCATATATTTTGAATTTAATTCAATTGCTTTGTCGAAATATTCAATTGCTCTGTCGTAATCTTTAAAAGTGTCTAAATAGATGACACCAAGATTGTTGTATGCAATTTCATAGTTTTTATCAGTCTCAATTGCAAGTTCATAACAATCAATGGCATCTTCAATTGAATTTTTCTCCCAGTATGCCATAGCAAGTCTTGTATATATTTTTGCCTCTTTAATGCCGCCCATAAGAGCCATATTATAATATTTTATTGCCATATCCATATCGGAACTCTCAAAATAAATGTCCCCAAAGAGCGAATATATTGGGCCTTTTTCTTTTGTAAGAGTCAGAGCATATTCAAGAATTGTTATTGCGGCTTCATTGTCGTTGTTTATTTTATAGTATATAGCGGCAAGCGCCTGTGCTACAATTGCCGTCCATTCGTTATCGGGGTTTTTATCTATCGCCTTTTTATACAATTCAACCGCAGCGCCGTACTGCTCCAGTTGTACATAGGTATAAGCAAGAGAATTTAAATAAAACGGGTTTTCTTTATCACAATCAAGTGCCAACCTGAATGCGTTTGATGCACTTATATAATCTTCTTTTTTTAAATATAGATGCCCGAGTTCATAATAGGGTCTTGAAAATTCAGGCAGTTTCATAACAAGAAGATTATAGTAATCTATAAGTTCATCCACTTTTTCAGGATAAACATCCTGCATAAAATCTATTGCATTAACAAGGGCATGGGGACTATTGTTGGAAAGTTTGCTTGCGTTTTCAAAACATTGCATTGCAACGGTGGGACGCTTTTTTTTGATGGCTATTTTTGCCATCTTTTCGTAAAATTCAGGTGCACACTTTGTGTTATCAAGCGCATCCATATAAATCCGGTATGCGTCTTTATCAAAATTGAGCCCTTCAAGAATTTTTCCTATTGTATTATATCTTATGTAATTTAATTCGCTCATGAAATTTTTGGCAAACATCCTTAAGGCGGCCTTATCAAATATGCTCATAAAGGATGCCTGGGTCATATAAAATACACCTTTTAAAAGGTCAAAAATGCTGCCGTTTGAATTTTCTTTTTCCAAAAGTTCGAGCGCCATGACAAATCTTACCCTGCTTGTTCCTTTTGGACTTAATTCCATGGCTTTTTTAAGTTCTTCTTTTGCTTTTTCTTTTTCACCTTTTTTGGACAAGAAATACCCCAAATACATTCTTGCATCAGGGTTATTTTTATCGAGCTCTATTGCTCTTTCGCACTGTTCAATAGCGCCATCTATTCCGATTTGTTTATTTTCATACATTAATACGGCTAATCTGTAGTATGCGCTTGGGTTGGTGGGATTTTCTCTTATTGATTCCATATAACAATTTATTGCACGAACCAAATCTTCCCCGGAAGATTTAAGCAAAAAATCCTGATGGTATTTGGTTGCAAGTTCCAGTTTATCTGTTGGGGAATTATTTGGGGCAACTTCATTTTTTTCCAATGTTTTTTCAGTCATAAATATTTCCAAATTTAAAAGGTTTTATACAATTTAATTATCGCAAAAAATGCTTTAATTTTATCTTTATGCCTTTAAAAATCGACTGTTTATTGTATAAAAAACCCGCCTTAAACATTAAGGCGGGTTTTTTAAGTTTTTGGTTTTATATTTTTTCTACTATTTTATCAATTAATCCGTATTCAAGCGCTTCTTTTGCACTCATATAATTATCTCTTTCCGTATCCTGTTTTATACGCTCAACACTTTGACCCGTATGTTCGGATAGAAGGGTTGTAAGCATTGTTTTCATTCTTAAAATTTCTTTTGCTTCAATTTCAATATCCGTTGCCTGTCCTTTTGCACCGCCTAAAGGCTGGTGTATCATTATTCTTGAATTTGGAAGCGCAAGACGTTTTCCTTTTGTACCTGCCGATAACAAAAACGCACCCATTGAAGCGGCATCACCAAGGCAAATTGTTGATACATCAGCTTTAATAAGTTTCATTGTGTCATATATTGCCATGCCTGCCGTAATTACACCGCCGGGAGAATTTATATAAAGCATAATATCTTTATCGGGGTTTTCGCTATCAAGTAAAAGAAGTTGTGCCACAATTGAGTTAGCAACTTCATCATCAATTTCAGACCCTAAAAATATTATTCTTTCTCTTAAAAGTCTTGAAAATATATCAAATGCCCTTTCTCCCCTTGATGAATTTTCAACAACGGTAGGAACGTAATCGAGTATTTTGTATTCTCTCATTTTCAGATTTCTCCACTTTATATGCCAATAATTATAACAAAAAAAGTTATTAATTGTAAAAAAATACATTAAAACATTTAAAAAAAAATTTGTTCGTATTACACTGTTTTGGTTTGAATATAGACAATTATTGAGGTGGATTATAATGTACAATGTGGCAATTGTTGGTGCAGGGCCTGCCGGTATATTTACGGCATTAGAAATTGTTAAATTAAAACCTGACTGGAATGTTATTCTTATTGAAAAGGGAGCAAAAATAGAAAACAGGGTTTGCCTTTTAAGAGAAGGGTATAAAAAGTGCCCCTCATGTAAAACATGCGGACTTTTATGCGGATGGGGCGGCGCCGGTGCTTTTTCGGACGGTAAACTCACCTTAACTCCTGATGTCGGAGGCCACCTTGTGGATTATATGAGTTTTCAGGATGTTGAAAACCTTATACAGTATTGCGATGATATATATTTAGAACATGGCGCAACAGAGGTTGTTTTCGGAAGAAATAAAAATGAATTTCTTGATATAGAACGTGCGGCAACACTTGCTGAATTAAAGCTTGTTCACTCTCCCGTAAGGCATTTGGGAACCGAAAAAAGTCTGCATGTATTAAAGCACATGCAAGATTCGCTTATGGATAAAATTAAAATAGTAAACAACAAAACCGTAGATAAATTAAATGTTAAAGACAACAAAATTGAAGGTATAACCTTGAGTGACGGGGAAGTTATAGATGCTAATTACGTTGTTGTTGCCCCGGGCAGAGAAGGAGCGGATTGGCTTTCAAAAGAACTCATTAAAAACGGGGTTGAACTTATAAACAATGCGGTTGATGTGGGTGTGAGAGTTGAATTACCCGCTGCCGTTATGGAACCTATAACATCAAGACTTTATGAATCGAAATTGATTTACTATTCCCCCACATTCTCGGATGAAGTTAGAACTTTTTGTATGAACCCGAACGGCGAAGTGGTTTCGGAAAACTATAACGGAATTCAAACGGTAAACGGGCACTCTTATGCGGATAAAAAAACTCAAAATACCAACTTTGCACTTTTAGTATCCAAGAAATTTACCGAACCTTTTAAAGAACCCATAACATACGGTCAACACGTTGCAAGCCTTGCAAATATGTTATCAGGCGGTATCCTTGTTCAAAGGTTTGGAGATTTATTGGACGGAAAACGCTCTACCCCTGAGAGAATTAAAGATAGCATAATAAAACCGACGCTTGAATGTGCAACCCCGGGAGATTTAAGCCTTGTTCTTCCGTATAGGCAGCTTTTAAGCATAATAGAAATGCTTTATGCTCTTGATAAAATAGCCCCGGGAGTAGCTTCAAGATACACTCTTTTATACGGGGTTGAAGTTAAATTCTATTCTGCACGCCCGAAACTGACAAATGAGCTTGAATCAAAAGAAATCAAAAATCTCTTTACAATAGGCGACGGTGCCGGTGTTACAAGAGGTTTAATGCAAGCATCGGCATCAGGCGTTCACTGTGCAAGGGTAATTGCATCAAGATAACATAATAAAAGTTATATGTTTGTTGACTGTTTTTGTATAAAAACATATACTTTTATAAAAAAGGGGATTGCTATGGAACCATATCAATATTGGACAATTGCAGGTTTTATTTTTCTTATTCTGGAAATTATGACCTTAAGGACATTCCCCCTCGTACTTGCGGGAGCCGCATTATTCAGTGCGGTTGTTGCATATAAATTTCCCGATTTATACCTGATTCAAATTATAACCTGTCTTTGTTTTATACCGATTATTTTATCTGCCATAAAGCCGTTTATAAAGAAAAAAGAGCTTAAAAAAGAGGAAGGCAAAAATGAACACAAATAAAAGAATTTTAATAGCAGATGATGATACGGAAATAAGGGATCTTCTTGTTTTTGATATACAGTCCTCGGGATATTTAACAGACAGTGCGGAAAATGGCGAAATAGCCTTAAAAAAGGCTCTTGATAACAATTATGACTTAATAATTCTTGATGTTATGATGCCCAAAATGAACGGGTATGACGTTTGCAAAAATATAAGGATGGTAAAACCCGATATTCCGATTATTATGCTCACCGCAAAAGGCTCAATACAGGATAAAACGGAAGGCTTTGATGTCGGTGCGGACGATTACCTTGTAAAACCCTTTGAAATTCAAGAACTCCTTTTAAGGATAAGGGCTCTTTTAAGAAGAAATAACGACAATAAACAGGTAAAAAATGAAAAAGAAATCTTAAGGGCGGGAAACGTTGAAATAATCCCCGATTCGCTTGAAGCCGTTATATCCGACAAAAAAGTTAAATTAACCCCGACCGAATTTGAAATTCTATATTGCCTTATGCAGCACTTAAATAAGCCCGTTTCTCTTGCCGTTTTATTGGATGAGGTTTGGGGGTATGGCTCTGATGAAGATGTAAGGATGGTTAGAGTTCATATGGGCGGATTGAGGCAAAAAATAGAAGAAGATACAAGAAACCCTAAATACATTCACACCGTAACAAATATAGGATATAAGCTCACTCCCTTCGGGGTGTTGGAGGAAAATTGAAGCGCCTTAGAATTGTTCAACAAATAATAATAGTAATTTTAATTGCGGTTTTTGCCCCGATGTTTACAATCGGGCTTATTATATCAAATGTTTCGCAACAATCGGTAAGAAGGGAATTAAACTATAGCGTAACTTCAATTTCAAGCTTCATTGCGCAAGATATTCAAAGGTATATCTTAAATTCCGATAAAGAATTTTCAATTATTGCGCTTGCATTAAATGATATCCCATCATATAGCCTGAAAAATAAATATTTAAAAGATATAGAAAAACATTCAAACAAATTTAAAAATTTAAAAATTTTATCCTTAAAACCTGAATTAAATGATGAATTTAAGTTTTCAACCCTGAACAGAACCGTAAAACTATATGCACAATTCGGACAGAATAAGGTTTTATCGGGAGAATTAAACTTAAAAGGGTTGGATGAAGCAATAAAAGATGAAACAAACAGTATGCTTCAATCCATATTTATCTTTGATGATGATATGCTCTTAATAGCCACAAACAATTCAAACCCTAAAGACATAGAGCAGGTTTTAACGAACCTTCCGAAAACAAAAGAAAAAAACAAAGGCATACTTTTTTCAAGAATAAAAAACCAGCCGATTGCATACTACAACATAGAACACCCCGATTGGACGGTCGTTGTTATGACCTTGCCTTCCGTGACTAAAAATACAATTGATAAGGCAAGGGGAAAAATTGTTCTTTGCTTTTTAATTGCGGCGGGAGCCGTTTTATTTGCAGTCGGTCTTTATACATATTACCTTTATATTAATATAAGACAACTTTTTAAAGGCATTACGGCTATTTCTAAGGGCAGCTATGACAGAAAAATTCGTCTTTTAAAAAGTATATTTACCCCCCATGAAATAGTTTTTCTTGAAAAAGAATTTAACTATATGACCCAGAAGGTATCTCAAGCGTATAGCGAAATATCGCAAAAGAATATAGAATTAAAAAGACTGAATGAATACAGAGACAGTCTTGTAAGTGCAATTTCCCATGAGTTTAGAACCCCTCTTACAAGCATAATAGGATATTCAGGGCGCCTTATGAGGACGGATATTGTTCTTGATGATGAGATTAAAATAAAATCCCTTCATATTATAAAAAAACAAGCTCAAAGACTGTCAAGGATGGTGGACGACCTTTTAGTGGTACCCGATATAGAAAGTTTCAACCTTTCAATTACAAATGAATTTATTGATTTATCAAAGGTGGTTGAACTTTGTATTGAATATTCAAACACTAAAGATATAGAATTCAAGATTGAAACAAGTAAAGACCTAAAACCCGTATATGCTGATTATGACAGGCTAACCCAAATAATAATAAATTTGTGCGATAATGCGGTTAAATATGATATTGATAATTCACCCATTTTAATTAAAATCTCAAACACCGAAAACGGAGTAAACTTTAAAATTTCAAACAAGTCGGAAGATATACCTTCTTTTATGATGGATAAGCTTTTTGATAAATTTATCCGCCTTGATTCACAATTAACAAGAACAACAAGGGGAACGGGCTTAGGGCTTTTTATTGTAAAGGGGTTATGCAACGCTATGAACATTGGAATTTCAATTGATTATAAAGAAAACTATTTTTCCACCAACCTCGATTTTAAAGACAAAAAAGAGGATTTATGACTTTAAACAGGTTTATGAAACTTGCTATAGAGTATGCAGCCAAAACGGATAATGAAGTTCCCGTTTGTGCAATTATTGAAAAAGAAGGAAAAATTTTATCCATACAAACAAATAAAAAAGAGAATTTATCCGACATAACGGCACACGCTGAAATTCTTGCAATAAAAGAGGCATCAAAAAAGCTTAATATCAGTATTCTAAAAGATTGTAATATGTATGTAACCCTTGAGCCCTGTCCTATGTGCGCATGGGCCATATTAAATTCGGGAATTAAAAATGTATATTTTGGTGCATACGATAGCCAATACGGAGCTATGGGCTCAAAAATTAATCTTATAAATATATCCAAAAATAAGCCCGATATTTATGGCGGAATAATGGAAGAAGAATGCAGAAAGCTTATTTTAGACTTTTTTCAAAAAATAAGAACTAAACAATAAGAGGAAATTTTTTTAATTCTTTTCTCAGGGTTTTATAGTTTGGGATTATATTATACACAAGATTCCAAAACGCTTCTTTATGGTTTTTTTCAAGCGTATGACAGAGTTCATGGACAATAACGTAATCAATAAAGCGAGTGTCTAAATTCATAAGGTTGATGTTTAAATTAATGTTATTGTTGTAAGAACAACTTCCCCACCTTGTTTTACTTGTTTTTAAAAAGACTTTATTATATTTAAAACCATACTTATTCGCCATATCATTAAGCCTTTTTGGAAGGTAGCTTTTTGCTTCATTATAAAGAGCTTTTTTAAGAGCCTTTTTGGCTTCCGTTTGAATTTCGTTTGAATAAAAATCTTTTTCAATCGGGTACAAAAAATTAACAACCCCGTTTTTTGTTTTAATCAAGGGGGTGTCTATGTATGACGGAACAACCCTGAAATTATCGCTTTTTGTTTTATGGTTTTTATCTATTGTTATTGATTTAAAATTTTCAAGATTTTTATTTATCCAGGGTTTCTCTTTTTTTGCAAAATCTATTGCATCCTTGTAGGAACAAGAATATGGAAGCGAAACAAATACTTTATCTTTTTCTTTAATGGTGATTTTTATTGTCTTTTGGTTTTTGTATTTTTTGAACCTGTATTCAATCCCATCCAAAACAACAATTTTGGATGGGACTTTTTTAACAGGTTTATTAAATAAAAAATCAAATATCCCCATATTACTGTGTTATTGCGCCTTTTTGGGCACCCGATACGGTTTTTGCATATTTTGTTAAAAACCCTTTTTCAACTTCTTTTGTTTTTGGGGTGAAGTTCATTTTTCTTCTTTTTATTTCTTCTTCATCCACAAGAAGGTCAATTGTTCTTTTATTTATGTCTATTTTTATTCTGTCCCCGTCTTTAATAATACCTATAATGCCGCCATCAACGGCTTCGGGGCATATATGACCTATACAAAGCCCTCTTGTTCCGCCCGAAAATCTTCCGTCGGTGATAAGAGCGCATTTTTTTCCAAGACCTTTACCAACCAAAAGAGATGTCGGGGCAAGCATTTCTCTCATTCCGGGGCCGCCCTTCGGGCCTTCATATCTTATAACGACAACATCTCCCGCTTTAACGTCGTCATCTTCAATGCCTTTCATAGCATCTTCTTCTCTGTCGTAGCACTTTGCAACCCCTTCAAATTCAAAGCACTCTTTATCGACACCTGAAATCTTAACAACTGCGCCCGATTCGGCAAGGTTGCCATGTAAAACTGCAAGTCCGGGGTTTTTTGTAATCGGGTCTGAAAATGGCTTTATAACATTGTTATCCACATAGGCATGTTGTGCTATGTATTCGGTTGTCTTGCCTTCCACGTTTTTAATATTTTTTAATTCGCTTGTATGGCCATATAAGGTTTTTATTGCGCCCGATATACCGCCTGCTTTGTCAAAATCCGTCATTGTTAAGGTGGCAGACGGATCAAGCTTTATTAATTGAGGAATTTTAAAACTCAATTCTTCAAAATCATCAAGTGTGATATCAACCCCTGCCGTATTTGCGATTGCAAGCAAATGTAAAATCGAATTTGTGGAACCGCCGAGAGCCAAATCAACAACAATGGCATTTCTTATGGCATCCCTTGTTATTATATCTTTGGGGCAGATGTTTTCTTTAACTAAATCAACCGCCAAAAATCCTGAATCAAACGCTATTCTTCTTTTTTTGGATGAAACGGCAGATGCAGTAGCGCAACCCTCAATTGATATGCCCATAACTTCACTTAAACAAGCAAGCGTGTTTGCGGTATATAGCCCTTGGCAAGCACCCATAGTAGGGCATGCGTAGTGTTCCATTTCTTTTAGTTTGTTTTCTGTTATTTCGCCTGCTCTGTATCTTCCGACTGCTTCTGATGAACCCCTTATAAAAGTTAAGGTTTCACCCTTGCAAAACCCTTCAAGAGATGGCCCTGCCGTAACAACCACGGTCGGGATATTGAGCCTTAGTGCTCCCATAATCATTCCGGGGGTAATTTTATCGCAATTTGTAAGCAAGACAAGTCCGTCTAATTGGTGAGCACCCGCAACGGATTCAACGCAATCAGCTATTAAATCACGGCTTGGAAGGGAATAGCGCATGCCTGAATGCCCCATTGAAATGCCGTCACAAATAGCGGGAGTACCAAATATATAAGCCTGACCGCCATTTGAATGTATCCCTTTTTCAATTTGCCTTTCTAAATCTCTCATGCCAATGTGCCCGGGGACTAAGTCGGAAAAACTGCTTGCAATTCCTATAAACGGTTTTTCAATGTTTTTGTCAGATAAGCCGCCTGCATAAAGAAGCGCCCTGTGAGGAGCATGTGCGATACCTTTTTTAATAGCGTCAGATTTCATAAAATTTCTCCATATACCATATTGATAAATTATATTATAAAAGAGGGTTTAATAAATAATTTTGAATTTTTATTTACACCTTGAAAATAATATTTGAATTTGATAAAATAAGATTGTACTAAAATATAGATGGGAGTTTAATTTATGACGAATTTGTTTGGAGCTTACCCCC
>CANRHZ010000026.1 GCA_947630535.1 Candidatus Gastranaerophilales bacterium
GGCGCGATTCGAACGCGCGACCTCTCCCTTAAAAGGGGATTGCTCTACCGACTGAGCTACAAGCGCAAATTATTGATTATCTAAGCTTTTTTAATAAGCTGACTAAAAAAGAATACCAAGAACAAAATACTTAGTCAACAACATTTTAAAATTAATCCAAAAGGTCAATATTAATAAAAAAGAATGGATAATATCATTTTTAAAGTTATGAAGATGTCTAAAATATATATAATGTTGATTTTTTTATTTTTTGCAAATGCGGCAAATGCAACCGTGAGTGATTACTTTACTTCGTTTTATGATGCTTATATGTGCGATAAAAAAATCCCTTTTGAAAAAAGGGATATGACAGATTATATCCTAAAAATCACTATGGATAAAATAACCGTGTTTGAAGATTATCTTGTTAACACTAAAACAAATAGCGAAATTGAAGAACTTATTAATATGATTGATGAAGAATATTATGAGCTTATGGAAAATCTGGACTTTGAAGCACAGTTTGTTCCATCCTGCCCTATTAAAAAAAGGGAGATAAAAAAATACAAGAAGGCACACAAAAAATTTATGTGCCTTCTTAAGAAAAATTACGGTATAGATTAAAGCTTAAGATAAGTTTTTAATCAAATCTTCAATCGTTTTAGTTTCAGTTTCAATTTCGGTTATTCTTTCTTTTGTTTGTTTAACAACCGCCTCAGGTGCGCTTTTTACAAACTTTTCGTTGTTCATTCTCAAAGAAAGACTGTTTTTTTCATTGTTTAATTTTTCAAGTTTTTTATTCTGTCTTTTGATTTCCTGTTCAATATCTATAAGCCCTTTTAGAGGAACAATTATCTTTGAATTGTCTACAACGGCGCTTGCGGATTGTTTATCATTTTCTTCGTTTTCAATAAAATCAATATTTTCAACTTTGCCCATGCGCTTTAAGTAATTTTGAACTTTTTTATATAGCTCAATTTCCCCTTTTATTTTGATATTCAGCTTTTGAGCGGGCGAAATATTGAAGCTTGACCTTATGTTTCTTATACTTTTTATCGCCTCAAATACCGTTTCCATAGACTTTGAATCTTCCTTGAAGTTCAATTTTTCATCATACTCGGGAAATTCAGAGAGCATAATTGCGCTCTTTTCTTTTTTGATAGGCATTAACTGCCAGATTTTTTCCGTCAGGTGAGGCATAATCGGATGAAGAAGTCTTAAATACATATCAAGAACATAGGTTAAAACCGCTTCATTTTTCTCTATTTTTGAAAGTTCAACATACCAGTCACAGTATGAATTCCAGAAAAAGTCATACAGTGAGGTTGTAACTTCGCCTATTCTGTAATTTTCAAGATTTTCATTAACCTCTTTTACGGTTTTATTTAATTTGTCCAAAATCCACCTGTCAGCGATAGAGAGGTTTGATAAATCAAGCCTTGCGTCTTTATTTTCAAGATTCATAAGAACAAATCTTGAAGCGTTCCAAACCTTGTTTGCAAAGTTTCTTCCGAATTCAAATTTCTCATCACTAAGCTTAATATCCTGTCCGCCATAAGTGCACATGCTTGAAAGGGTGAACCTGACAGCGTCACACCCGTACTTTTCTATTGATAAAACGGGGTCAATCGTGTTGCCTTTTGATTTTGACATCTTCTGTCCGAATTCATCTCTTATAAGCCCGTGTATGTATACGGTAGAAAAGGGCGGTACACCTGTAAATTCAAGCCCCATTGTTATCATTCTTGCAACCCAGAAAAATATAATATCAAATCCTGTAATAAGGGTTGTGGTCGGGTAAAATTTCTTAAAATCGGGTGAATTTGTGTCGGGAAAACCCATGGTAGACATTGGCCAAAGACCGCTTGAAAACCATGTATCAAGAACGTCTGTGTCTTGGACATAGTTGTTTGGGTCGGGGTTGGTTTCGCTAACAACCATTTCGCCCGTTTGTTTATGGTAATATGCAGGAATTTGGTGCCCCCACCATAACTGCCTTGAAATACACCAATCACGTATATTTTCCATCCACATTAAATAATTCTTTTCCCAGCGTTTCGGAACAAATTGAATTGAGCCGTCTTTAACCTTTTCAATCGCAGCCTTTGCAAGGGGTTCCATCTTTACAAACCATTGCTCCGATAAAAGGGGCTCAATGGTCGTATTACATCTTTGGCATTTACCCACATTGTGTTCAAGCTCATCAACCTTAATTAAGACCTGATGTTCCTCTAAAAGTTCAACCGTCCTTTTTCTGGCTTCATATCTGTCCATCCCGTGGAGTTCTTTCGGTACTTCTCCTCTTGCAACCATTTTGCCTTGTTCATCTATTACTTTAACAGAGGGCAATTTATGGCGGACGCCCACTTCAAAGTCATTGGGGTCATGTGCAGGAGTAATTTTCAGTGCACCCGTTCCAAAAGACTTATCAACGTAATCATCTCCTATAATAGGAATTTCACGACCCACAAGAGGTATAACGCATGTTTTACCTATCAAATCTTTGTATTTGTAATCGGAAGGGTTAACCGCAACCGCCACATCTCCAAACATGGTTTCAGGACGTGTTGTTGCAATTACAATTGCGCCAAGACCCTCTTTTAGAGGATATGATATCTCCCAAAGATGCCCTTTTTCCGTTTCGTATTCCGTTTCAATATCGGAAATTGCAGATTGGCACCTTGGACACCAGTTTACTATATATTTTCCTTTATAAATTAAGCCCTTGTTGTATAAATCCACAAAAACCTTTTTTACGGCCTTAGAACACCCCTCATCAAGGGTAAATCTCGCACGAGATAAATCAAACGATGCCCCGAGGGTCTTAAATTGTCCTAAAATTCTTGATTTATGGGAATTTGCCCATTCCCATGTCATTTTTACAAATTCTTCTCTGCCGATATCATGGCGGGTCTTATTCTCTTTTGCAAGTTCTTTTTCAACAACATTCTGGGTAGCAATTCCGGCATGGTCGCACCCCGGAAGCCAGAGAGCTTCATATCCTTTCATTCTTTTATATCGGGTTAAAATATCTTGCAGTGTACCATCCAGAGCATGGCCCATGTGTAAAATCCCCGTGACGTTGGGCGGAGGAATAACCATTGAAAAGGAAGGCTTATTGCTTTTATTGTCCGCAACAAAAAATTTGTTATCTTCCCAAAATTTATAAATTTCCTTTTCAATTTCTCTTGCAGAGTATGTGGTTGAAAGACTTTCAGTTGTATCTTGCATAAGGCTAACCTCAATATAATTACAATTTCAAAAAAATAATATCATAAAAGAACTAGCCCATAAAGTGTATTATTTTTTGCTTTAAATTTTATTATTTTTTAGAAACTATGAAAAATAGTCTTACCATAGCCCTAATTTTTTGTATTCTGCTTCAATGCCCCTCATTTTCTGCTATATACGACTTTTTGGATAAAGACTTTGAAAAAAGCTTTTCTGATTATTGCAAAAACTGTTCAAAAGAAATCGAGCTTCAAGGTCAGATAACAAAATTTTTAGAAGAAGATCAGGTTCTTGTAAGTTTGGATGAGTGTTTGGATATTGCACTCAAAAATAACTTTGATATCAAAACCAAATTTGAAACTTATAAAAGTTACGATTACATACACAAAAATGCACTTGCAAAGTTTTTACCGAATTTCGGATACAGTTTTTATTCAATTTACTACAGAGGACAGGTTCTTGTAGGAACCGCTCTTGTTGAGAGATTTAATGAGCTTGCGCTTTCTTCAACCCTCATTGCAACCCACAGTCTGACTGAAGGCGGAAAGTTAATTTTTGAAGCAAAAGAAAAAAAGTTTGAAAAGTACGAACAAAAAGAACAATTAAACTTTACGGAAGAAGAAGTGTTGAAATATACCGCAATTTATTACTGGGAGCTTCTTCAATCAAAGATAAATATTGAAATACATATAAAAAATTTGTATGAAAGAATTGCGCAACTAAGATTAACGGAAAATCTTGAAGAAGCGGGAATGGGGACAAAGTTTGATGTCATAAGGCAAAAAAATGAGGTTGCAAGCGCAAAAAGAAGTCTTGTTGAAGCAATGAACGAATTCAGACTAAGACAGGCAAAACTCTCTAATATTATGGGAATTGAAATAGAAACTACACTTTATCCCATTGAAGATGAGGTTGTTGAAAATAACCTCGTGGATGAAAATTTAACCATTGATCTGCTCTATGAAACGGCAAGTAAAAACAGAAAAGACATAAAGGCAATTAAAAATAAACTGATGGCAATGAAAAATGAAAGGAGAGCAATTTATACCGATTTTGTTTTGAAGCCGAGGATATTTTATCAAAACCAAAAACAAGGTACCGCAAGGATAGGACTTGGAGAGGCAAATGTTGTAGGATTATATGTGGATTGGAATTTGGGGGAAAATCTCGGGGTCGGAACCGTTACAAAAGCAAAAGCCAAAACCCATGAGATAAATGCTCTTAAATATGACCTGACTAATCAGCTCAGAGATATTAAAGAAAAACTTTTAAATTCTTACTACAACTCAAAACTTCTTTTACAGAGAATTAAAATAACAAAAGAACAGATAGATTACGCAACTCAATCGGTTGAACTTGCAGAAATGAGGCTTGATGCGGGAGAAGGAATTTTAATAGATGTAATTCAGGCACAAAGCCAAAAAACCCTTGCAAGAATTGAATATTTAAATGCGGTTATAGATTACAACAAAAATCAAGTCGAGCTTCTTTTTGATGAAGGAATAATAAGTATGGATAAAATACTTAGTGCCTACAACCCTTAATAAAATTGTGGTAGAATTATCAAAAAAGGAGAGCTTTTAATTATGAAAAAGATTATATTGTTTTTGTTTTTGTTTTTAATATCCCCCGTTTTTGCCCTTGATATAGATGAAATGACAGGGCAAATGATAATGGTTGGGTTTATCGGAGATACAATCAATTCAAAAGGTTTTAAGGAAGTTTTATCAGAAGTTGAAAAAGGTGAAATAACGGGTGTTATCTTTTTTCAAGACAATATAAAAAATAAAGAAGAATTTATAAAAATGACCTCTGCCCTAAAAAATTCAAAGGCAAAATATAAACCCTTGATTGCAATTGATATGGAAGGCGGATACGTACAGAGGATGAATGAAAATAACGGCTTTAAAAACTATAAATCCGCAAAAAAAATCGGCGAATTATCAACAGAAGAAGCTTTTCAAGAATATATGGATATGGCGCAAGAGCTAAGCGAAGCTAACATAAACCTTAATTTGGCTCCTTGCGTAGATTTAGCGGTAAATAAAGACTCCATAATAGAACAAAAGGAAAGAAGCTATTCCAATAATCCGAAAATAGTTTCAGAGTATGCAAAAATGTTTATTAATGCACATTATATTAATAAAATAATAACCTCGCTCAAACATTTCCCGGGGCATGGCTCTCCTACCGGGGACACTCACCTCGGGTTTGTGGACGGTACAAATTCATACACTGATGATGAACTTGTTCCCTACATATATTCGGCAAATCTTAATCCGATGCAAACGGTTATGGTATCTCACCTTTTTAATAAAAACATAGATGATAAATACCCCGCAAGCTTATCTTATAAGACAATTGAAAAGTTTTTAAGAGTACAGACCGATTTTAAGGGGGTTGTAATAACGGATGACCTTGATATGGGTGCAATAAGAAAAAATTATGAGCTTGATGAAATAGTAAGCCTTTCAATTAATGCGGGGGAAAATATTTTACTTTTTTCAAACAGGGATAAACACGATAAAGATTTAGTAAAAAAAATAAACATTATAATTAAAAATGCTCTTGTTGAAGGGAATATTGTTCCTGAAAACATTTTGGGCTCTTTTAATAAAATAAAAAAATTAAAAGAAAGACTGTAAAAAAAGCTCCTAAATATTAGGAGCTTTTTAATTATTATACCATTGCTTCAGATGTAAGAAACTTTTTTAGTTTTTCTGCCATTGTTGTATCTTCCCACGGCACATAAAAGTCATCTCTACCCATATGACCGTATGCAGCCAACTTTTGATAGAAAACTCCGTTATTTTTTGAAGGGAGCTCTCTTAATTCGAATTGGCGAATTATGGCGGAAGGCCTTAAATCAAAGTTTTGTTTAACGATTCTTGAAAGTTCTTCATCCGGCAATTTGCCCGTTTCAAAAGTATCAACAAGGATTGAAACAGGTTCTGCCATACCTATTGCATAGGCAAGTTCAATTTCGCACCTGTTTGCAAGCCCTGATGCTACAATATTTTTTGCAACCCATCTTGCAGCGTATGCGGCAGAACGGTCTACTTTGGTAGGGTCTTTTCCCGAAAAAGCACCACCCCCGTGACGAGCGTATCCGCCATAAGTATCAACTATAATTTTTCTGCCTGTTAAGCCTGCATCTCCCTGAGGCCCGCCTATAACAAATCTGCCTGAAGGATTAATATAGTATTTTGTGGTTAAATCAGGCTTAATTGTTTGATTTTTAAATACTTCATTAACCACATATTTAATCATATCTTCTTTTATGATGGCCTGAATTTTTTGATTGTCAACTATACCGTTAATTTCAGGGTCATGTTGGGTGGAAATAATAATAGTATCAATTCTTTTTGGCTTGCCGTCAACGTATTCCACAGTAACCTGAGTTTTGCCGTCAGGCCTTAGGTAATCAACAATTTTTTGTTTTCTTACTTCACTTAATCTGTATGCAAGTTTATGAGCAAGTGAAATAGGAAGCGGCATCAATTCTTTAGTTTCATCACAGGCATATCCGAACATAATGCCCTGATCGCCGGCACCTATATCGTCAGTTTCTTTGTTTGAAGTATTTGAAACATCGGCTCTTGCTTCAAGTGCTTTATTAACACCGCCCGCTATATCAGTTGACTGTTCATCAATCGAAGTTAAAACGGCACAGGTTTTATAATCAAATCCGCCGCCTTCTTCCCCTTTATAGCCTATTCTTTTTATTGTTTCCCTAACAACGGAGGGGATATCAACATAACAGTTTGATGAAATTTCTCCGGATACAAGAACCATTCCGGTAGTTGCGGTTGTTTCCGCCGCTACTCTTGATGTTTTATCCTCTGTTAAAAACATATCAAGTATTGCATCTGAAATTTGGTCGCAAACCTTATCGGGGTGCCCTTCCGTAACGGATTCAGATGTAAATAAAAAGTTTTTCAATGTCATCTTTTTATACGCTCCATTTTCAGTAAAAATCCTTAGTAAAGATGGTATATTAAAAAATTTGTACGGTCAAATTGTTTTTTTGATATAATAATCTGGAACTATGTTGTTTAATAAAGGATAAAAAATGGAATTAGCTTACAAAAAACAAAATTGCTGTGATTTAGGTGAAGAAAATATAGGCGAAGTTGCCCTGCTTGCAGGATGGGCATCCACCATAAGGGACCTTGGCGGGATTATTTTTGTTGAGGTCAGAGACAGAAGCGGTTATTTTCAAGTAGTTGCTGACCCGAAAATAAACCCTCAGGTTTATGAAACATTCCAAAAGTTAAAATCGGAATATGTTATTCAAGTTAAAGGAAAGGTTTCAAAACGTCCGCCGGATACCATAAACGATAAATTAAAAACCGGCACTATTGAAATGTATCCGGATGAAATAAATATTTTATCAGCATCAAAAACGCTTCCTTTCGTATTGGACGACGGGGACGTTTCTGAAGATATTAAATTAAAGTACAGATACCTTGATTTAAGATCTGAAAAAATGCTAAAGAATCTTACTTTAAGGCACAATATAGTAACTTCAATCAGAAGCTATATGAATTCGCTCGGTTTTCTTGAAGTTGAAACACCGATTTTAATTAAAACCACCCCGGAAGGTGCAAGAGATTACCTTGTCCCGTCACGTGTCCATGACGGTAAATTTTATGCACTTCCTCAATCCCCTCAGGTATTTAAGCAACTTTTAATGGTGGGCGGTATCGAAAAATACTACCAAATTGCAAAATGCTTCAGGGATGAAGATTTAAGGGCAGACAGACAACCTGAATTTACTCAGGTTGATATTGAGATGAGCTTTGTAAATCAGGATGATGTTATAAAAACAACCGAAGGACTTGTAAAAGAAGCATTTAAGGCGGCAGGGGTTGAAATTAACCCTCCGTTTAAAAGAATAACATGGCAAGAAGCTATGGATAAATACGGTTCCGATAAACCCGATACAAGGTTTGGTCTTGAGCTATTTGATGTGACTGATATTATGGCCGCATCTACCTTTGAAGCTTTCAAGGGGGTTATAAGCAAGGGCGGAACGGTTAGAGCAATCAAAATTCCAAATATTGCCCACTACTCAAGAAAAGAAATGGATGATGTAAGAAACCTTGCGATTAAATTCGGTGCAAAAGGGCTTGCGTGGGTTACTTATATGGAAGATGGCACGGTTAAAAGCCCTGTCTTTAAGTTTTTAAATGAAGAACAGATAAACGAAATTCAAAAAAGGGCTGATGCAAAAAAAGGAGACATTGTCTTTTTCGTTGCAGATATGCCAAAAGTTGTCTTTGATGTTTTAGGAAGGTTCAGACTTTATTTTGGTGAAAAGTTGGGGCTTATAGACAAAGATAAACACGATTTACTCTGGGTTGTGGATTTTCCTTTGTTTGAATATTCAACGGAAGATGACAGGTTTGTTTCCGTTCACCACCCCTTCACAATGCCAAGGTATGAGGACCTGGATAAATTGGAAAATGATAAAGGAAATGTTAAATCCATTGCATACGACATAGTTTATAACGGATGCGAACTTGGCGGGGGCTCAATAAGAATTCATGATGCGGGTATTCAAGAAAGAGTATTTAGAGCATTAGGCTTAAGCGAAGAAGATATTAAAGAAAAATTTGAATTTTTGGTTCAGGCTTTTCAATACGGTACACCTCCGCACGGCGGACTTGCAATCGGTTTAGACAGACTTGTTGCGCTTCTTACAAGGTCTGAATCAATAAGAGATGTAATTGCGTTTCCTAAAAATTCTCAAGCTAAAGACTTAATGTCTGATGCTCCCGGGAATGCTACGGAAGAACAATTGAGAGAACTTCATATAAAATTGAGAAATCCGAAAGTTTAATATTTAAGTAAAATTTTGTTAACGAGAAATTCTTAAGGGTTCAAAAATAATATTTTCCTGTCTTTAACTAATGTTTTATGCTAAAGACAGGAATTTTTAACTTGATAAAATTAAGACAAACCAAATAAACAATGAAAGGATATAAGGAGTTATAGCAAGGTAATTTTACCTTGCTTTTTTATTAAGGTTTTTTATAAGCTTATCTTCTGGAATTTGCTTTTGCAAGCAAACGCAAGATTTCTATATATACCCATATTGTTGTTACCATTATTGAAAATGCGCCATACCATTCAAAATCTTTACTTACGCCCATTTTTTTGGCTTGTTCTATGGTATGGAAATCGCTTATATATGAAAGAGCCCCAATAATACATACAATAATGCTAAACCCTATTCCAAAAGCCGAGTTTCCATCAAAAATGGAAGCATACGAAGGATTTATAAATAATGCGATTATATTGATTGAATAAATAATAAGAATGGCAAGCATTGATGCGGTCAGAGTCGCCATGAATTTTTGAGTGCATTTTATTATTCTTGTTGAATACAAAAACAACACAGAAAACATTGCACAAAATACAAGCAAAACCGCATTTAGCGCTATTGAATTGCCAAAAAGGGCGGTGAACATTGAAGTAATTGAACCTATGCAAAGTCCTTCAAGACCCGCATAAAGCATGGATAAGGGCGCATATAAAGCTTTGTTCCTTGAAAAAATCAAAATACTTGCGGTTATAAGCCCGCCGATAAGACCTATTGAAGAAAAAATACCGGCTTTATCCGTCATACCTTTTATGGTGAGAAAATAAGTATAAATTGAAGTTAAAAGTAAAATCGAAAACAGAAACGAAGTCTTTAAGACCGTTCCTGATATAGTCATTTTTTCATAACTTTCATCATAGTTTAAAAATTTTTCTGCCATTTTTTCGCTTAATACAGGGTTTGACATATTTTTTTCCTTTTTTTATTAGTTAAATAGCATTATATCATATTTTTAAACTTAAAACATCATATAAAAAACCCGAAGCTCATATTAATTGGCTTCGGGTCATTTTTTTTAAATATTATATTTATCCGTTAAATGCAGATACAATAGGTGTATTTATATTGTTTGATGCCTGTACTTTATTAATGTATACAAATGTCCATGAAAACATTACTACTGTCATTATTAATAAGCTTGAAAGAAGAATATTTACTACTTTTAGTTCACTCATTTTTCTACCTCGTCCTCATTATAGTCTTATGTGACTCTATGCAACCAGTGAAAGACCTTGTTGTTGTTGTGCGATAGTTCCTGCCGATTCGTTAAAGTCGATATCGTTGTAATTTGTTGCAAGGGTTCCCGATGTTTCATCAAAAAGTCCGCCGTTGCTTGCAAGGGTTCCCGATGTTTCATCAAAAATGTTTGGTTCCCTGTTAACAGCCAGAGTTCCCGATGTTTCGTCGGCACCTTTAACATTTTGTGCACCAAAGTTTGAATTGCTTGCAAAAATGTTGTCCTCTTGTTTAAATTTCATTTCATCCAAACCGTTTTGACTGTATGAACTTCCGGATGAAACCTTTGAAACACTTGATACGGAAGATGTTAGTGAACTGTTTACTCCGCTTACTGCCATGTCGCTCATATTATCTGCTCCTCAATTAAATTAATTTCTATTTACACTTATATAAAAACGATATACTTTTTATGATTTCAATATAGCTTTATTTTGTTACAAAAGTATACAATTTAAAAAAATCCTTGATATTAAAGGATTTTTAGATGTTAACAAAATTATAGGGGCCCGATTATATTCTCACAATTTTTGCAATCAAAGGTGATTGAATACTTTTTATTCATGGAATCAACAAGAAAAAGTTTATTTGCCTCTTTTTTATTTTTAAGACAAATATTAAGCGCCTTCCTTATACAGTATTTTGTTCTCATAAGTTCTTTATTTTTATAGTCTTTTGTAGTTTCAAGAGAGTATTCAAGATTGCAAACTCCGCATTTTTTATAAAATTCAAATGCTTTTTTATTGTGGATGTTTAATCTGTAATCCGTATCGGTTTCATTATATTTCGGGTGGTTTATTTTATTAAAAATTGATGGCTTATAATTTTCAATTCGCTTATCCTCTAAGAGTTTATAGCCTCTGTTTCTTATATCGTTTATTTGTGAAAGAGGTAAATAAGGAACTTTACCCAAAAAAATAACCTTTGTACATGAAAATATATATTCTCCCGATTTTTTTAGAGAGTTTATAAAGGTTTCTTTCATCTTATCTTCATTTTTTGCATATTCCATAAATTCAAAGCCAATAATTGCTTCATTTTTATCATCTTTGAATTTAATTTTATCTTTATAAATTTCAGCTTCGATTAAAATAATTCTTTTTGTTTTTGAATTTTTTAGCGTTTGCTCAAAGACGGTGTCTTTGTTTCTGTATATTTTATCTTCCTTATTTATGTTTTTTGGCATTCTGTTTGGATAGATTATATTGTCTGTCACCTTATTTATTAAAAACCCGTTTAGGTTGCCGTTAGAAATAAAACAAAGCCCGTCTTGCGGGGATAATTTTTTATCCGTATTTAAAACAAGATGATTTTTTGATACCTCTTTTATGTTTCCTATATATTCGCCAATGGATTTTGGAGTATTAATATTTGATATTTCATTTTCCTCTTTAATAAAATAAGATGTATAGCCTCTGTTAAATGTTTTATTTATATCGGGAGTGAAATCGGATATTATAATCCCGTCCGATGTTTTATTGTATTTGTCAAGAAGCTTTCTATAGTATAAAACTACATTTTTAACATAGTTTTCATCCTTTAATCTTCCTTCTATTTTAAAAGATTTAACCCCTATATTTATTAATTCATTCAGATAATTTTGAAGGCATAAATCCTTCATTGATAAAAGGTATTTATCTTTAGATAGAATTTTACCCTTACTGTCAACAAGAGAATATGGCATTCTGCATGCCTGTGCGCATTCTCCTCTGTTTGCGGAACGCCCTCCTATATATGATGACATATAACAGTTCCCCGAATAAGAAACGCAAAGAGCACCATGGATAAAGGTTTCAATTTCAACAGAAGTATTTTCTCTTATTTCTTTAATTTTTTCTATGGAAAGTTCTCTTGCAAGAATAATACGCTTAAAGCCGACATCTTCTAAAAATTTTGCTTTATTTAAAGTTCTTATATTGCATTGAGTGCTTGCATGGAGCTCTATAGGGGGCAATTCAAGTTCTAATAGCCCCATATCCTGTATAATAAGGGCATCAACCTTAATTTCATACAATTTGTCAATCATCTTTTTAGCTTGAATTAATTCATCATCTGTTAGAATTGTATTTAATGTTACATAGACTTTTGCGTTATACTTATGCGCAAATTCAACCAGTTCTTTAATATCTTCTATACTGTTTGAAGCGCTTTTTCTTGCGGAAAATGAATTTGCCCCTATATAAATTGCATCTGCGCCGTATATAATTGCCGATTTTGCAATTTGTATATTGTTTGCGGGTGCCAAAAGTTCAATTTTGTTACTTTTTTTATATGCCATTCTTTAATTTTACAATAAAAAATAGTATAATAATTCTTATGAAGAAGATTATTGCTTTTTTATTGTTGTTAACGGGGCTTCCCTGTTTTTCTGCCGCCGTCGGCGGAAACGGAACCGCACCTAAGGGTGCTGTTGGTTCTACTCTTTTTATGCCGACAAGACAGACTTATCAGCATAGGATGCAGGAAAGAAATTCCATTTTAAATGTTCAAAGCGGAATTAAAAACAATCAAAACAGTTTAAGAAAACAATTTTTTGACCCGAAAGAAGCCCCCATGAACCATAACAACGATAAGGGAAAATACCCGAACGTAAAACCTGACGGGGTTATCCCTCCTCCTCCCCCTCCTCGTCCCGGAGTAAACCCGAACACTTTTGTTCCGCATGTTTACGGTTGGGGATATTATGGCAGCGGCAGAACCGAAGAAAATATAGAAATAAACAATACCTATAACTACTATGAAGCCCCAAAAACAGACACCAAAGATGAAGTAAAAAAAGAAGATACAAAAAAAGAGTTAACTCAAAGCCAAAAAGATGAAATTGAAAGACAAACCTTAAGGAAAAAATATTCATCAATTTTATCAAATAAGACTATGAGTAATGAAAAAATGTGTAAAAAAATGGAAGAGTGCTTTAAAGATGCAAATTATGATGAATTGGATCGGGTCTTAAATCAAATTTTAAGATTGAATTGCGATATAGACAAATTAAGACCTAAAAATTAAAATTGTTTTAAAAAGAGTTTTAAATTAAGAATTAAAGAGAGCGAATTACAGTATGACAGATGTTTTATTTGACCCCGGATTTTCAAGGTGTATGTTAGGAGTATCGGAGAATGTGGAATTTATATACGGCGCATTTTCTTCTTCTTTTATGAGCCCTAAGCAAAAAAAATTTCAATTTACAATTTTGTATCCTAAATTAAAAGTTCTTTTGCATAAAAACATCTCCTTTTATCTGGGGTGTCTTTTATGGGCTATATATATTAAACACATTAAGGACGGAATTATAGAAAATAACCCTTGTTTTGGTAATGAGTTTGATGAAAAAGTGAGCCTTGAAGAAATTGATTTTTTAATCGACTTTGTAAATAAAACCCTAAATCGGGATACAAAATATTATCTAAATCAAACTTATGAGCCTGATATAAGGCATATTAAAATTTTAGAAACCTACAGAGAATTTCTCCTTAAAAATAAAGGGTTTGTAAAAATTAAAGAAACAAAAGATATATTTATGCCAAAAAACGTAAAAACCATAACTAAAAAGATAACCGATATTATAAAAAATAAAATATATGAAGCCATAGAAAAAAAGGATTTAACCCTTCTTTATGAGGTTTACGATTTAATATTGGAACAGTAAATGAAAAAGAAGAAAAAGAAATTTAAAATAGATATAAAGAATATGGGTGTAGATATTGATAAAAACGAATACAGAGAAATTGTTTTATCGAATTCAAACCGCCCGTATGAAATTAAGACGGATAAAAAAAATTATAATTAAAGAAGCTCTCTTAATTTTTTAATTTTATCTCTAATTTCTGCCGCCCTTTCAAAATCGAGTATTTTAGCGGCTTTATGCATGTCTTTTTCCAGCTTATTTAAAAGTTTTGGTAAATCTTCTTTGTCGATTTTTAATTCGCTCATGGATTCTGCAATTATATCTTCAACGCTCCTGTAGCTTTGAACAAGTGCAAGCAGATTATTTTCAACGGGTTTTTTAATTGTTTTTGGAGTTATATTATGTTCTTTATTGTATTTTAGCTGAAGCTCTCTCCTTCTTTTTGTTTCTTCAATTGCAATTTTCATAGAATCGGTAATTTTATCAGCATACATAATAACTTTGCCGTTAACATTTCTGGCAGAACGCCCTATAGTTTGAATTAAAGATGTTTCACACCTTAAAAATCCTTCCTTATCGGCATCCATAATTGCAACAAGTGAAACTTCGGGTACATCAAGGCCTTCTCTTAAAAGGTTGACTCCGACAAGAACATCAAAAACTCCGAGTCTTAAATCTCTTAAAATTTCAACCCTTTCAAGAGATTGTATTTCAGAATGCAGATATCTTACTTTGACCCCTTTGCCGTTTAAAAATTCGGATAAATCCTCCGCCATTTTTTTGGTAAGAGTTGTAACAAAAACTCTCTCTCCTCTTTTTGTTGTTTCATTTATCTCGGAAAGCAGATTATCCACCTGTCCTTTTGTGGGATGCATTTCGATAATCGGGTCAACAAGCCCTGTGGGACGAATAATCTGTTCAACCGTTTGGTTTGAAACCTCTCTTTCGAATTCTGAAGGGGTGGCGGATATAAAGATTTTTTGTCCGATTTTTCCCCAGAATTCATCAAAAGTTAAAGGACGGTTATCTTTGGCGCAAGGAAGCCTGAACCCGTAATCTACAAGAACCTCTTTTCTCGATTTATCCCCGAAATACATCCCCCTCAATTGAGGAAGGGTAACGTGGGATTCATCAATAACCACAAGAAAATCACCCTTAAAATAATCTAAAAGAGTGGCGGGAGGAGTCCCCGGGGCTCTTTTTTCAAGTATTCTTGAATAGTTTTCTATCCCCGAACAGTACCCCATTTCTTTTATCATTTCAATGTCATAGTTAACTCTCTGCTCAAGTCTTTGGGCTTCAACGAGTTTATTTTGACTATACAGTTCTTCAAGCCTGTTTTTTAATTCAAGCCTAATAACATCAAGGGTTTTATCCATATCTTCATCATCCGCAAGATAGTGAACGGCAGGATATATAACCGTTTCATCAACCGTTTCGATAACTTCTCCGGTTACTTCATCAATTCTTGATATTTTTTCTATTTCATCTCCGAAAAATGAAAGTCTTGTAATTACTTTTTCAAAGGCAGGCATGATTTCTATTAAATCGCCCCTGACCCTAAAGGTTGCTCTCTTTAATTCAATATCGTTCCTTTCGTATCTTACAAGGATGAGATGGTTTAAAAAGCTCTTTCTGTCTATTTCATCTCCGACCTGAAGCTTAACTGCCCCCTTAAAATAGTTCTCCGGAAGCCCCAAACCATAAATACAACTGACGGATGCAACAACTATGACATCATTTCTTTCATATAAGCTCCTTGTGGTATTATGCCTTAATCTGTCTATTTCATCATTTATGGATGCGCTTTTTTCTATATATGTGTCAGTTCTTGGAATATAGGCTTCAGGCTGATAGTAATCGTAGTATGATATGAAGTATTCAACCGCATTGTTAGGGAAAAGCTCCCTAAATTCGCCGTATAGTTGGGCGGCAAGGGTTTTATTGTGAGCAATTACAAGGGTGGGTTTTTGGACTTTTTCTATGACATTTGCAATTGTAAAAGTTTTACCGGAACCCGTTACACCTAAAAGAGTCTGATTTTGATACCCTTGATTTAATCCTTCAACAAGCGCATTGATTGCTTTTGGCTGGTCACCTGCGGGTTTATTATCGGAAACTAATTGAAATTTAATATCTCTCATAGTTTATATTGTTGCACTATAGATATTATATTTCAACGTTTTCTTGAGGAGCGGTTGTTTTTATGGATTGTCCGATTGCTTTTTCAAGCGATGCTTTAGCGCTATTGTAGGCATATATATTAGATACGTATGCAAGTTTAGCATCTTCATATAAGACTTGAGCTTCTTTAAGTTCGATTGCATCACATACTCCCGCTTTATATCTGCCTTGAGAAAGTTCGTAACTTTCTCTTGCTTGCTGAACGGCAACTTTGGATGAAACTATTCTTTCTCTTGCGTCATTTAACTTAACAAAGGCATTTTGAATTTCAAAGTATATATCATTTACTTTTGTTTTTGTATCAAACTTTTGTCTGTCCATTTCGGCTTTTGCCTGTTTAACCTGACTTGTAATTTGGACAGGGTTGATAATAGGAAAGTCTAAGTATCCGCCAAATGTATACCAATTCTTATCAACAAAGTCATCCCTTCCGCCCATACCTAAATCAGCAGATACATACAATTGGGGGAAATAGGTTTTCTTTGCCAATTTAACATATTCATCCGCCATTTTCATTTGCGAAATTGCCATTTTTAAATCAGGACGTGCTTTATTTGCAATTTCAACCGCATCTTTCATTGTTATATCCGTATCTTGATATGGAATAGACGTATCAACAACGTATGGTTCAATGAATGGCGTTCCCATTGCGTTATTTAACCTTGAAACCGCAAGGTCAACGGCATTTGTTGCTTCTATATAGTTGGTTTTTGCATCTGCCAGATTTGACATTGCAATGGTAACATCCACTTTGGGCCTTGTTCCTATTTCATAGAAAGCTTTTGCCTGATTATACATTTGTTCGTACTGTTCAACGGTTTCAAGTCTTACCTGTTTTGCACTTATTGCATATAGAAGGTTATAATACGCATCTTTAACGTCACAAACTATATTATTAACGGTTGATTCTATATTTTGTTTAGACATCTCCCAGTTAATTTTATCTATGGTGTATTGATTTTGAGTTACACCAAAATCATATACAAGTTGAGATAGGGATATTGTCCCCAAAAGATACTTTGTATATGAAGGCATTTTGGTGCCTGTAGGCATAGCGGATAAATCCGGCTTATTCCTTGAAATACCCGTATGAGTTGAAAGACTTGGCGTATAATTGGAAATTGTTTGAACCTTATTTTCTTTTATAGATTCAGAACTTGCATAAGCTGATTTTATTTTAGGATTATTATTTAACGCAATTTCAAGGCAATCTGCAAGAGAAAGTTGTTCCGTCTTTGAAATTGAACCTTGAATTTGAATTTGTTTATCATCAATGTTGCCAACCGGATGATACCCCGTTTCAGGGATTAAATATTCGCTATAGTCATCCTTTTTTTTCTTTTCTTTTTTTACTTTTCTTTTTTCTAATTTTTGAGCGTCTTGATTTGTTGAAGTTTTGTCGAGATTTTCATCTGTTTTATCTTCAGCGCTTTTAATTTCTTCTTCCTTAACTGTATTATTTTCTTCTTTTTTATTGTGGGATAAATCCTGTTCAACGTTTGTTTGATGGGATTCAGAATCCGCCTCGGATATAAATATCGGATTGTCTGACCCAAACGCAGGGCAAATTAAGCTTAAAAATAATGGCAACAGTACGTATGAAAAATTTTTATTCATTTTCTCTAATATCCTTAATATGCTTTTGTTTTCTCAATTTAGAGGCTTCGCTTTCTTTTTCCCTTCTTTCCTGAATGTGGGCATAAAATGCGGGAACCAGTATAGCGCCGACTGTAACGGCAATTATCATTCCGCCAAATACCGCAGTCCCTAATGACCTTCTTGACATTGCGCCTGAACCTGTTGCAAGTACAAGAGGAACCATACCTAAGATGAATGCAATACCCGTCATCATAACGGCTCTGAACCTAAGATTAGCAGCTTCCATTGCAGCATCATATATTGATTTATTTTCATCCTCTCTTGCGGTTTTTGCAAACTCTACAATTAATATTGCCTGCTTTGCCGCAAGCCCTATTAACATTATAAGACCTATTTGAGCATAAATGTCAAGTTGATTTCCCGTAACATATTGCAGGAAAAGAGCTCCGAGCATTGCAATAGGTGTAATAAGCATAACACCGATAGGAAGCATCCAGCTTTCATAAAGAGCAACAAGGAAAAGATATACAAACACAAGTGACATCATAAGAACCGTGGTTGTTTGTCCTGTTGATTCAATTTCCTGAAGTGAGGTTCCTGACCATTCGTATCCCAAATCACCCTTCAAATTTTCTTTTGAAAGCCTGTTCATTTCATTGATAGAATCACCTGATGATTGGCCTTTTGCGGGGTTACCCTGTATTTGGATTGAATTGTACATATTGAACCTTGTAACACTGTATGGGCCTGTCACAGGAGTGATTTTTATAACGGAACCCAAGGGTGCGGATTTGCCGTCAAGGGTTTTTATATAAACCTTATCCATATCCGAAGGAATTCCTCTGTAGGGTTCATCCGCTTCCATCATAACCCTGAATACCCTGCCTTTAATGTTAAAGTCGTTTATATAGTATGCACCAAACTGTGAAGATAGTGCGGCAGCAACTTCAGATTCTGATATATTCTGAGCTTTTAATTTTTGATAGTCTATATCAATTAAAAACTGAGGAATGTTAGCGTTAAATTGGGTATAAACGCTTGATAATTTAGGGCTTTGGTTTGCCTTAATTATAAAGCTCATTGCTTCATTATACAGTTCTTGAGCGGAGCGGTTCCCTTTATCAAGAAGCTGATATTCAAAACCGCCAAACATGCTCATACCTGAAATTGCAGGCGGAACGAATGTTACAATTTGAGCTTCGTTATACTGTGAGGTTATTTTATTAATGTTTCTTTTATAATCTTCAAGAGAAGTTTCCCACTGTGCCTTTTGCTCGTTTGTCATAAAGAGTTTTTTAAACCAATTGGGGCCTTTTCTTTCTTTAAAAGATTTAAATACGGTAAATATTAATGCGGTGTTTTCACCGTTCATACCAACGATACCGCCTATTTGTTGAACGCCCGGTAATTCCATTAATTGTTTTTCAATACTTAAAGATAAATCGGAAGTTTTAGAAAGTGAAGTTCCATCCGGCATAATTATATTTGTTAAAATTGCGCCCATATCTTCTTCGGGTAAAAAGCCCGTCGGAATTAATTTAAATAAACCAATCAAAGAAATTACAAGAAGAAAATAAGCAATGACGGTCATTTTTGAACTCTTAATAAAGTAATCCGAGCCTTCAAGGTAGAGTTTTTTTACTCTGTCAAAAAATCTGTTGTATTTTTTAATACAGATTTCCCAAAATGCCGCTATGAATTCTCCCCATGCTCTTAGTTTCCCTCTAAACGTTTTTGGGTGTTTTTTATTCCAGTACTCTCTGTATAGTTCTCTGAATTTTTCATAGAAGGGCCTATTTGGTATTTCATCCAGCCCTCTTAAAATGGTTGCGCAAAGTGCAGGTGCAAGCGTAAGTGCAACAACAACCGAAAAACCAATGGATGCCGCTATGGTTACGGCAAATTGCTGATACATTTTTCCTGAAATACCCGATATAAATGAACATGGAACAAATACTGCCATCAATACAAGCGAAGTTGCAATAACAGCGCCCGTTATTTCTTCCATGGAAATAATAGTGGCTTCTTTTGGAGATTTTCCGCTTTCAATGTGTCTTTGAACATTTTCCACAACAACAATACTGTCATCAACAACGGTACCAACCGCAAGCACAAAGCCAAAAAGGGTTAAAGTGTTAATTGAAAAGCCTGCAATTGCAAATATGCCCATTGTACCAAGCAAAGAAACAGGAATTGAAACGAAAGGAACAATGGATGCTCTCCAGTCCCCGAGGAACATATATACAACGATTGTAACCAGTATAACGGCGAGAATAATTGCCTTAACCACTTCAAGCAAAGATTCTTTAATGGTTTCCGTTGTATCTCTTAAGATAAGATATGAAATACCGTCAGGAAAGTCTTTTGAAAGTTCTTCCATTCTTTTGTTACAGTCTTTTGCAACTTGAATTGCGTTTGCATCAGATAATTGCATAACGGAAATTACGGCAATTTCTTTACCGTTTAATCTGCCCATATCGGAATATCTTTCACCCGCAAGTTCAACTTTTGCAACATCCCCGAGTCTTATGGATGAGCCGTCGGTGTTTGACCTTACCACAATATTTGCAAATTCTTCGGCACTTGTAAGCCTTCCTCTTGTTTTTAGGGTTATTTTCATCTGGTGTTTGTTTTTAAGAGGTTCCGCACCGATATCACCTGCCGGTATTTGAACGTTTTGGCCGTTTACCGCATTTTGAATTTCAAGGGGTGAAACGTTTAGTGCCGCCATTTTATTTGAATCAAGCCAAATTCTTATTGAATAGTCCCTTGCGCCATAAACCTGAACTTCACCAACGCCGTTTACCCTTGCAAGTTCGTCTTTAATATATATGGAAGCATAGTTACTTGTTTCAATTAAATCTTTAGAACCGTCAGGAGATGTAACGGCATACATAACAAGGCCGGAGCCTTGAGTTGACCTTTTTGTTGTGAGTCCGTACCTTTGTACGTCAGATGGCAGCCTCGGGGTTGCAAGAGAAACCCTGTTTTGAACATTAACAAGTGCCATATCAGGGTCAGTACCCGTTTTAAAGAATACGTTTAATCTGTATGTTCCGTTGCTTGATGTTGATGTCATATAAATCATATCTTCAACACCGTTAACCTGAGCTTCTATAGGTTGCGCTACGGTAGATTCAACGACTTCGGAACTTGCACCCGTATAAGTTGCCTGAACAACAACTTGCGGGGGGGTAATATCAGGGTACTGTTCCAAAGGCAAATTCTTTAAACAAATAAGTCCGACCAGCATTATAACCAGTGATAAAACTATGGCAAATCTGGGTCTTTCTATGAAAAATTTGGCAAACATTAATTAATTATCCTTATTGCTCTTTTGTTCTTTTAAATCTTCTGTGCTTTGTTCTTTATTTGTTTTTTCTGAGTTTTTATTTATTACTTCAACGGGAGCGTTATCTCTGACTTTAATAATTCCGGTTGAAACAATATTATCTTGCTTTGTAACACCCGATAGCACAATCCAGTTATCGCCTTTTTGACCGTCGGTCAGAATTGTTTTTTTGTGAGCAATATTATTCTCGTCAACTACAAAAAGGTATCTGCCGTTTGTATCCTGCAAAACTGCTGCCTGCGGAACTGCAAGACGGGTTAAAACCTTGTTTGAATGTACTTTAACATTAACAAAATCTCCGGGGATTAATGTACCGTCCGGATTAGGGAAGGTAGCTCTGAGTGCTATAGAACCTGTGGTCTGAGAAATTGAGTTATCCGAAAAATCGGCATTTCCTTTTTTAGAATATACGGTACCGTCAGGAAGTGTCACCTCAACTTTTATGGGTTGTGTTTGTTTTGCGGTCGGTATTATTTCATCATTTTTCAATTGATTGTAAAGCTTTGAATCGAGAGAATAAGTAACAAATATCGGGTCAATACTTACTATTTTTGTTAGCTGAGTATTGGGAGAAGATAAATAGTTTCCTACCGTTATAACCGTATTACTTATTTTTCCTGAAATAGGAGCAGTCACTTTTGTGTATGAAAGAAGTCTGTTTGCATCATTTAGTGCAGCACTTGCAGCTCTGACATTAGCACTTGCGGCATCTTTTGCACTTAGAGCCTGATCGTATGCAGACTTTGAAACAAAGTCTTTTTCAACAAGTTCTTTTGCACGCTCGAAGTCTTTTTGAGTTCTGTACTGTTCCGCTTTTGCACTTTCTAAATTTGCTTTTGCTCTTTCTCTTGCAATTTGGAACTCATTAGGATCAATAGAATATAAAAGTTGACCCTGTTTAACATAATCACCGTCTTTATAGTTTTGAGTCAGTATCATACCCTGAACCCTTGCAATAACGTCGACGGAATTAACGGCAACAACTCTGCCGGGGGCTTCAATTGTACTTGAGGTTTCTATATCGAAGGGTTTAATTACTTCAACTTTTGGTGTCATCGACTGTTGAATTGCAACTGCCTGTTGTTTTTCCGCATTCTTTGTAACCATAAATCTGAACACTATGCATAAAAACAGGATGACAACAATAATTAAAGATATCGTAATTTTTTTATTCATTTTTATTCACCGTATTATATTCCGTACCTGATGACAATATAAAGATATTAACACTACCTGCATGTTTTGGGCAAGTACACCAAAGAGATGATTTTTTGTTTTAAGACAGTTAAAATGGTAGCATTTATATGTTTCAATTGCAACATGTTTCTAAAAAAACATATTTTATAATAGCAATTTTTTTAATTCAGTGTTTTTTTATGAGTGTTAAAATTTGGGAGATAAAAGTGTCAATTAGTCCAATAACAGGATATAACGGCATCTACACGCAATCTTCTGTGGCAAACCCGTCCGTAAGATACGGTATGAATGCTGCAAACAATATGGGATTGAGAGCCTTTGAACCCCTTCAAAGAGCAAAACAAGAAACTTACGAGATTGATAAAGGCTTAGATGATGAAGCTTTTATTCGGGCACTTGAAAATTTTGCAGGTAAAATGGATGCCGCTAATGACGAATATATGAATTCAAATCTTAGATATCAATATTCTAATGTTACAAAAGATGGCATTGATAAACTTTCGCTTTTGGGAGCGGCATTTGAAGAAATGGGAATGCGAATGACTTTGCCCGTTCAACAAGTAAATAATATTTTAAGAAAAATCTACCCCGAACAAAATACCAAAAAGAAAAAAATATACACTGAAATAATAGATGCAAATAATAACGGTGGCATAGATATTGAAGAATACGGGGCCTTTTTAGCTTATGCGGATTTAAAAAGCGCAAATAAATCTTCACTCAACCCAAAAAATATGCAAGGGGTTATAACCCAAGAAGGTATAAAAGAAGCAATAAATGCTATTAGTGTAAATCCCGAACAAAAAGGATTTTTTAGCAAATATAAAAAGAATAAACGAATGTTTTCAAAGCTTACGGATGAACTAAACCTAAAAGAGGCAAGGCAAGAGTTAAAAGAGGAAACAAAACATATTAATTTCTTTGTATGATTATTACCATATATGTTAAAATAATATATTGAACCTTTAGAGGTTACCAAACAGGATACAATAGTTCAATATTAAATTAACGGTTTTATGAGTGAAAGTAATTGTATAATGGAAATTAAAGAATATTTTAAATATATAAATAAAAAAGCCGATAGGGCAGATAAAAAAGCAAAAAACCCTTTTTTAGAATGCAATTTTACATACAACCCTTTTGTGAGTGCATTTGAGCAAACTTATATCTGGGTTGAAAAAACTAAAGAAAAAAGGTATTAATCCGCACTTATTATGTTTTTTGTATAGTAGTCAAAAAATATAAAGTCATTTACATTTATATAAAAATCTTTTTTATACCCCAAAACTTCGTTTGTGTTTACAACCGCTTTTATTGAACCAAACGGAGATTTAAGGTGGCAGAGTTTTATTTTGCCCGTATTTTCAACAAACTCTATTTCAAATTCCCCCCTGTAATCGTTTTCGCTTCCTTCAAGCGAAATATTTTCGGGGCGAATGCCTGCTATGACTTTATTTCTGTCGGATAAAACCTGTTTATATTTATTCGGTATAAAAAGCTCTTTATCTCCCAACTGCATTTTGTCGTTTTTAATTTGAATTTCAAATAAGTTCATTGGGTATGTACCTGAAAATGCCGCAACAAATGTATTTTTTGGATTTTCAAAAACGTTTTTCGGGGTATCTTTTTGAAAAATTTTTCCTTCGTTTAAAATGACTATTTCATCCCCCATACTAAGCGCTTCCGTTTGGTCATGGGTTACATAAATAAAAGTGGTATTTAATTTTTCATGGAGTTTTTTAATTTCAACCCTCATATTTGCCCTGAGCTTGGCATCAAGATTGCTTAAGGGTTCATCCATCAAAAAAACTTTAGCATCTCTTACGATTGCTCTGCCGAGAGCAACCCTTTGTCTTTGACCGCCTGATAGCTCTTTTGGCTTTCTTTTTAAAAGCTCATTAAGCCCTAAAATATTAGCAGCATCAAGTACTTTTTTATCCGTTGATTTTTTATCCAAACCCCTTATTTTCAAAGGAAACGCAATGTTATCATAAACAGTCAGGTGAGGATACAGGGCATAACTTTGAAAAACAAATGCTATATCTCTATCTTTTGGGGGGATATTGTTTACTTTTTTATCCCCTATATATATTTCGCCCCCATCCGGTGTTTCAAGCCCCGCAATAATTCTTAAAAGCGTAGATTTGCCGCACCCTGAAGGGCCTAAAAGCACACAAAAACTTTTGTCTTTTATATCAAGAGATATATTTGACAATACATTCTTTTTACCCCCTTTTGATTCAAAGGTTTTTGATATATTTTTTAGTATTTTGACAATATTCGACATTTTTCGACAAACTGTGTGTGTTAGTATAGAAAACATTCTTAAAAAGAAAGGGGGTAGAATTATGGATTATGAGATCAACTTTGATACTCAAGCAATTTTACCAATTAACAATAAAAGTTCTAAAATAATAGAGAATGATAGTGAATATATAGTTA
>CANRHZ010000027.1 GCA_947630535.1 Candidatus Gastranaerophilales bacterium
TGTGTTATTAAAAATGTTCCCGAGTTATCGGACGTCGAAATAATGATAGATGTGCTTAGCGAATTAGGCTCATGTATTGATTATGACAAAGAAAATGCCAAATTGACCATAGATACAAGAAATATAACAAGTGTTGTTGCATCAGATATTTTTGTTTCTAAAATGAGAGCGTCCTTTGTTGTTTTAGGGCCTCTTGTTGCAAGAATGAAGGAAGCATGCGTTGCACTTCCCGGCGGTTGCCGGATTGGAGAAAGACGGGTGAATTTCCATATCAAGGGTTTAGAAGCTATGGGTTGTCAATGCAACATAAAAGACGGCTATGTATATGCAGTGGCAAAAGAATTAAAAGGTGCAGAGATTTGTTTTGATATACCGTCGGTTGGCGCAACCGAGAACGTCATGATGGCTGCGGTTCTTGCCGAGGGAGTGACCGTTATACAAAATGCCGCACAAGAACCCGAGATTGTCGATTTGGCAAACTTTTTAAATACAATGGGCGCAAAAATAGAAGGTGCGGGCACAAACCAAATTACCATAACAGGAGTAAAGCAATCCGATTTACACGGGGTAGAGCATACAACCATACCCGACAGGATTGAAGCAGGAACTTATATGTCCGCAATTATCGCAACAAAAGGGCATGCGTATATTAAAAATGTTTACCCGAATCACCTTACAATTTTTACGGGGAAACTCCTTGAAATGGGTGCACAAATTAAGCTCGTTGAGCCTAATGTTATGGAAGTTTCGGCAGACAAAAGATTGGATGCCATGAATTTTATCACGCAACCGTATCCGGGGTTTCCTACAGACCTGCAAGCCCTTGCAATGACTCTTTTATCGACCGCAAACGGAATTTCTGTTGTAACGGAAAGCCTTTATGAAAACAGATTTATGCACATAAACGAGCTCTGGCGAATGGGCGCAAACATAAGACAAAGCAACAATCACGCAATAATTAAAGGGGTAGATTTTCTTGTCGGTACCGAAGTTATGTGCACTGATTTAAGGGCGGGTGCAGCACTTGTGGTTGCAGCTCTCGGAGCAAAAGGAGAATCGGTTGTTAAATCGCTTCATCATATAGACAGAGGCTATGAAAAATTTACCGCCAAACTATCGGGTCTTGGCGCCGATATAATAAGAGTTCCAATTGACTATCAAAACAATGAGTCACTTTTTTCAGAAAAAAAGGATGTAGAGCTAAATAAAGTAAAGGTTTGAAATGATAGAAGAAAAAAAATATAAACGCTGGTATGATTACGATCCGCTTCTTTTACAGGTGGTTGAGCTTTTAAGAGAATACCCCGACGAGCTCAAATCGCAGGCCGAGATTTTTCTTTCAAAGGTGGAAGAAAGAGTTTCAAAAGATGCAATTGAAAGGTTTTATGCAATTGTAAAACCCATGATAAAGGGTAATCGCTGGTATGATAAAGACCCTGTTTTGTCTTTAACGATAGAGCTTTTAAGGGTTGTGCCGAGAGATATTCAAAGACAGGCAGCAAACAATTTTATATCTATTTTGCAAAGCCATGGCGTGGAAATAGAACCTGCCGACTAAAAAAGTTTTTTATCCTTTTAAGTTTCATTTCTCTAAGTCTGATTTTTGCCGTGATTTTTCTTGCATAAACAATTGGTGCATTTTGTTGAACTATCTTTTTTGAAGCGGTTAAATATCTTCTTAATTTTTCATACAAAAAAAGTTCTTTTTTATATTTTTCATCGCAAAGAAGCATTCCTTCCACTATAAATATAACATCCTCATTTGCCTCGTTATCCATGTAGGATGAAAGTTCGTTTTGCATTCTTATTTCTTTTTCAATTTCTCTCATTCTGAATTTTAGCTCACGTTTTCTTTTTTGGATTTTAGTGTATTTTTCCATGCAAACGGGGCAATTTCTTAGATGGAGCGCAACTTTTGCCTGCTCTTTTTTGGTCAATTCAAAGTGGATGTATGACAACAAAAGTTTATCTATATCATTGCATTTAATGTAGCCTTTTAACATTTTTACTCCATATATGGTTTCATATATTCTTTTAATCTGTTTCTTGCACGTGATATACGTGATTTAACCGTGCCGACACTTGTTTTTGTTAATTTTGCTATTTCATCATAACTCATACCCTCTAATTCCCTCATAACAATCGCCTCTTTATAAGGTTCATTGAGTTTCATTATGGATTGTTTAATAACATTCATCAGCTCGTTATTTATGCAATCATCGACGGGGCAGGTCTTATTATCCGTAAATATGCTTAAATTTTTTTCTTCAGATATGTCAAGTGATTGGTTTTGTTCTTTTTTGGTTTTATTTTTTCTAAGCTTGTCATAATAAGTTCTTATAACAATTTTATTTAGCCAAGGCCTAAAATGTTTTTCATCTTTAATTGATTTAATTCCTTTTGCAACTTTTAGTAAAACATCCTGAACAATATCGGATAGTTCAACATCAGAATCTGTCATATAGTACAAAAAAGAATAAACATCCTTTTCGGTTTTTTTAAGAATTTTTTCAAGGGATGTTATATCCCCCCTTTTTGCATTTTTTAATAACTTTAGAAATTCAGCGTTCATAAGCTTAAGATAATCTAAAGTAAAAATTTAGAGCACTAATCTGTATTACATATCTTTAGGGTAAAAAAACTTTATAATTAATTTGAATAAACTCTTTTAAGTTTATTATAGTGAAAGTATAAAAGAATGCTTGAGGCAACGGATGCAAAAAATAAACCAAGACTAAGTCCAATCCAAAAACCCCTTAACAAAAGATTAAATTTATATGCAAGGACAATTCCGATTGGAATACTTATGAAAAGATAAGATAAAATCATAATAACAAGCATTTGTTTTGTCTGTTTTAAACCCTTTAAAATTCCCATACAAACGGCCTGTATACCATCAAAAAGGGTAAATGATGCCACAAGAAAAATAATTGAAACTCCGACTTGGATTAAGTTTTCATCTTTAGTAAAGATTTTTAAAATGTCTTGAGAAAAAATAAGGTAAATTGAAATTGTTATAAGCGCATAAAATAAAATTAGAAAAAGTCCTGTAAGCGAATACATCTTAATATCGGATAAATTTTTACATCCGTTTGAATAGCCGGTTTTAACGGATAGAGCGCTTGATATTGAAAAGGGAATCATATAACTTAAACTTGTAATTGAAATAATTATGTTATGAGCAGCACTGTATACGGGCTCAAACCGCCCCAATAAAACTGCAACAATATTAAACCCGAGAAATTCTATAAACATGGCACCTGCTATAGGTGCACCAACCAAAAATAAATCCTTTACATAAATGAGGGTTTGAATAAAAGTGTTATGTTTTAAAAAGTTAAGACAGTATATAAATAAAACCAAAGAAAGAAGGACTCTGACAATAAGACTTGCAATTGCAAGCCCTGATGTTCCCAATTCAGGAATAAAAGAATACCCGAAAACAAAAACATAATTTAAAACAAGGTTAACTATAACCGCAACAAGCATTAAGATATTTGGAAATAAAACAATTTCTAAGGATTGCAAAAATTCTCTTAAACAGGAAAAAAGGAATATCCCAAACACGGAAAAGGAAGATATTTTAAGATAAATAATTACATCGGTAAGTATTTTTTCATTTAAACCGATATTTTGAATAAAAGGAATACATAAATTAAGCAAAATAAAAAATATTAAGCTTAAAATAAGAGAATATAAAACAGAAATTCCAAAATAGCGTCTTGTCGCAATTTTTTTACCTCGATAGTTCGATAAAACGGGAGTTATGGCTGAACATAACCCAATCCCAGGTATTATAAAACTCATAAAGATTGCAGATGCAACACTTATTGAAGCAAGGACATTTGTGCTATAGTGCCCCGCTATATATACATCCCCGAGGCTGATTAACATCTGACCGATATTCCCTAAAAAAATCGGTATTGAAAGGATTAAAAGTTCTTTTATATAATTTTTAAAAGAGTAATTTGTCATATTAAAACATTAAATCGGGATTAAACATATTATCTGGATCAAAAAGCTTTTTTATTTGTTTCATATACGAGTAAGAATTTTTATCAAGGGCAAAATCAAGGTATTTTTTCTTTTCTTTTCCAATCCCATGCTCACCGGATAGAGTACCCCCAAGACCTACGGCAATTTCAAAGAGTTTATCTTTTACATAGTTAAACCTTTTAAATTCATCCGAATTTGAAAAATCTATTGCAAAATTAGGGTGAATGTTGCCGTCTGCAATGTGGCCCATAATACATACCGTTATATTGTTTTCATTACATAGGGTCTTAATTTCGGATATGAGTTTTGTTATATTTTCTCTTGGAACAACAACATCTTCCGTTATAACATTGGGCTTTAATTTAGCAGTACATGCAAAAGCACTTCTTCTAGCAGACCAAATCTTTTCTCCTTCAATTTCATCTTTAGCGCAAACTATATCGGTAGCATAGGATTTTTTTAGTATTTCAATTAATTTTTCACTTTTGTATTTTATATCAGCCAAACTTCCGTCAAGCTCAATTAAAAGCATTCCTTCTTTTGAAAGCCAGCCTGAGGGGTTAAATTTTTCAATTGTATCTATTGTGTTTTTATCCAATAAATCCATACAGGATGGTGTAAGACCTGAATTTATTATATTGCATGATGCAATTGAAGCGTCTTTTAAAGAATTGAAATATGCCATAGTAACAGACTTGGATTCGGGTTTTTGTATAAGTTTTAAAGTTGCCTTGCATATTACCCCCAAAGTACCTTCTGAACCCGTATATAAACTTGTTAAATTATATCCTGTAACATTTTTTGAAACATTTTTTGAGGTTTGAAAGATTTCACCATCTGAATTTACAACTTCAAGATTTATAACATAGTCCTTTGTTGTTCCATACTTAAAAGCTCTGGCACCACCCGAGGATAATGCAATTGCACCGCCTATTGTTGAAACTTTAAGGTTTGAAGGGTCGGGCGGAAAAAATAAACCAAAACGGTCAACCTCATTTTGAAGTTGACCGACGATAACACCGGATTCCACTATTGCTGTTAAATTTTCTTTGTTTATTTCAAGAATTCGATTCATTTTACTAAAATGTATTATTAAACTGTTTTGAACCGGCTTGCACCCTGATGTATGGCAGGTGCCCGCACCTCTTGAAATGATTTTTAAATTGAATTTTTTTGCAGTTTTAACTATTTTTTGAACATCTTCACTGCTTTTTGGAAATGTAACTGCCAAAGGTAAAATTATGTTTTCACCGATTGGTGCAGTATCAAAGGCGTATGGATATAAATCCGCCTCATTATCCATTATCTCGATATTTTGACGTTTTAATTCATTTAATACATTCATACAATGTATTATAAATTAAACATAAGTTTTTTAATCAAGAATTATGCAGTGAGTTTGATAGCGCCGTCTTGAATATCTTGGCTTACTGCCTGATCAAGTGATTGATATTCAGCTCTGGCTGCTTCAAGTTGAGTTTCAACCTGTTCTTGTTCAAGTTCAAGTCTTGTTTCAGCCTGGTTAATTGATTCTTGCATAGACTGTTCTTTTGCACTGAACAAAGAGTTTTGAATCATCTGGTTGTACATTAATGATAACTGCTGTTGTTGTAAAGCTTGATTGTATTCAGCTAAATCCTGACTATTAGCAGATCCTTGATATGCTCCGGATATAGCTGCGTTGTTGTTGGCATACGTTTGTTGTAATGCCATTTGTGCTTGCGTTTTTTCAACGCCTAATGCTTGTTGTGCATAAGATGACGAATCATACATTGATTGCAATTCTTGTGAAATGTTAACAAGTCTTTGCTCTAAACTGTTGATTCTTTGTTTGAGCGTCATCTTCCTGAGTGATAATGCTGCCCAGCCCATAGTGTGTCTCCTTTTCTTTTTCGTGTTATCCTTTTGGTGTTAATAGTGTTATACTAAACTTATCGTACTTCTTTCAATGTCCTTTGAAACCGCATCATCTAACTGTTCAAGCTCTGCTCTTGCAGCTTCCAATTGAGTTTCAACCTGTTCTTGTTCAAGGTCAAGATATGTTTGTTTGTCATTTATTTTATCTTGAAGCGCTTGCTCTTTTGCCGTAAATACAGATTCAATCATCATTTTGTTATACATATAATCAAGTTGTGATTGTTGAAGCTGTACTTGATACTGTGCTAAAGCATTTGCTTGGTTGCCCCCTTGAGTTATCGGATTTGTTATGTTGTTTAAGTCTTGAGTAAATTTTTCTTGGAGAGCCTTAAATGCTTCTGTTTTGTCAATACCAATTACTCTTTCTGCATAAGATGAGCTATTGTGCATTGATTGTTGTTCCTGACTCAACTGTACAAGTCTGTGTTCCAGTCTTGAAACTTTTTGAGTCATCACCATTTTTCTGAGTGATAAAGTAACCCAGCCCATGGCTTTGTTCTCCTAATTGTTTGTAATCTCTCTTTTGAATTTTAATCTCTCGACATGTATATAAAAAAAATATACTTTTTAAAATTGCTTTTTTATTTGTTATTTGTTAAGTATTGTAAAGATATATATTTTTTATGAAATCCATATATAAAATTTGTTTTTATAAATATGTAAATAAAAACCATTCAAAAGCCTGATATAACTGATTATAAAAGAATTGAATAAAGCCTGATTTTGGCTACGGACTTATGGAGAAAAAGGTATAAATCGCATTTTAAATTAAATGCGATTTTTCTTTTTCTATATATTAATATATAATAGTGTCTTATGAAAAAGATTATTTGTATATCGGGAAAACAATACTCGGGTAAAGACACCTTAGCTAAAATTATTTTAAATAATTTTAAAGACTTCAGGCGAATGGCAATAGGAGATGCAATAAAGCTTGAGTACGGAAAAATAAACAACTTAACCTATGAAGAAATAGATTCAAATAAAGGAATATACAGAACCGGTCTGATTGAGCTTGGAAATAAAGGGAGAGCAATTAATCCCGATTATTGGCTCAACAAGTTGATTGAAGTTGATTTTAACATTGTTGTGCCTGATGTAAGACTAATCCACGAAGCCGAAATTTTTAAAAACGCAGGAGCATTTTTAATAAGAATTGAAGCTTCGTATGATGCAAGAAAAAAGCGTGGAACAATCACAAACAATAACGACATAACAGAAACCGAACTGGATTTATACGACGGGTTTAACTACGTAATACAAAACGAATTTGATTATGAAACTCTTGAAAAAAATGCAGTCGACCTTATGGATAAACTCAAACAAAAATTTATATAGCATCTTCAAAGCAATTTGTTATATGGTTTATAAATTCCACTATATCAACAAAATACTCTAAATCACATTCTCCGTTAATTACTATATCTGCAATATCTTTTGCGGGTCTTATATATTTTTTCCCTGCTGATTCAACATAATCCCAGTGTTTAAGAGCATTTGCTTTATCCTGATTTCTTAATTGGGCACGTTCCAAAAATCTTTTGCGCCTTGTTTTTCTGTCCGCATCAATATAAATTTTAATATCAAATATGTCTTTTATATCGTCGAACATGGTTGCCATTCCTTCAATGACAATAATTTTGTTGCTCTTAAAAGGGATTTCATTTAATACACTGACCCCCGTACCGTTAGTGAGGTACTTGGGGGCAAGTATATCTTCGCCCATCTGAAGTATAAGGGCATGTTGCTTTAAAAGTTCGAGCCTAAAATTTTCAGGTGCATCAACGTCGTATCCTGAATCTCTCAAAATATCAAAAGAGCCGTATTTTTTTATGAGGTTTGAAATATCATTAAAATAGTTATCAGCGCCGATTATTGTAATCGGCATATTGTATTTATCAACAACGGTTTGAATTTTGTCGCATATAGTCGATTTACCGCAGGCAGATTCGCCTGTTATACCGATTAAAATACGCTTTTTTGGATAGTTAATAAGACGATTTAAAAAGTCTTGAATAAAATCATCCCTGATTGATAAAAAAAGATTTTTTTGATTTTTCTTATCGTATTTTAGAATTTCTTTAAATTTGGTTTGCAAATAAAAAGCAAGAAACTCTCTGCCGATTTTAGTATTAAAATTCGGCTTTTGCAATTTTTCATCGTTTAAGGAATATGTTTCAATTAATGCGTTCATTATGTATTTGATAATACTCCTAAATAATTTTGTTTGCTATTTTATCCAGTAATTTGTAAACACTTTTTAAAGTTTGACTAAAATCAAGGTCTTTGCTTTTATCCTTAGAGATAAATATTACGCTTTTATAGGGCAGATTTTTTTCTTTTAGGTACAAAAACACGGATTCTCTTAAACGTCTTTTAATTTTATTTCGAACAGTGGCTCTTTTATCATTTTTTTTTGAAACCACAAACCCAAATTTGGTATCAAAATTATAGTCTTGTTTTTTATCACCATAATAAACTACAAAAAACTCATCAGAAGCAACCTTATTTTTTGAATACGTCGCCTTAAATGATGAGTTTGATGTCAATCTGTTTTTCTTTTTAAGCACGGTTTTTTGCAACAACAGAAACTTTATGACGTCCTTTTGCACGACGTCTGTTAATGGTTTGTTGCCCTTGAGGAGTAGACATTCTGGACCTAAAACCGGAAACCATTTGTCTTTTCCTTTTTGTACCTTCTAATGTACGACGCATATTCTCTCCTTGATATTGATTTTTATTATCGTATTTATTATGATAATTTAGACAAAATTTACTGTCAAGTTAATGCAAATATAAATAAAGGAAATAATATGTACAATAAAATCGGCTTTATAGGCTTCGGAAAAATGGCAAATGCAATTGCAAAAGGAATTATAAATTCAGACTTTATAAAAAAAGAAAATGTTTTTGCGTTTGATGTAAATAAAGAAGCTCTTATAAAAAGCACACAAAATTTATCAATCAATCCCGTTTTTAATGAGGATGAAATGCTGGATAAAGTTGACTGTCTTATACTTGCAACAAAACCGTTTGTTGTGGATGATGTGCTTGATAAAATTAAAAGCATAAAAAAAGAAACTTTGATTATTTCAATTCTTGCAGGAATTCCAATCCAAAGATATGAATTGAAATTAAAAGAAAGTAAGATAATTCGTGTTATGCCAAACACGCCCGCTATGGTAAATGAAGGCATGAGCGTTCTTGCGGGCGGCAATTTGGCAAACAGAGAAGATATGAATTTTGCTCTCAATCTTTTTTCAAAACTGGGTAAATCCATTGAACTTGATGAAACCAAACTTGATGCCGTTACCGCCGTATCAGGTTCGGGGCCCGCTTTTTATTATTATATAATTGATTTGATTGCAAAGGCAGGCAATGAACTTGGGCTAAAATATGAAGATGCACTTTTATTATCAACTCAAACCGCCCTTGGTGCAGCTAAAATGATACTGAATACCAAAATGTCGCCCGATGAATTAATCACTGCCGTTACAACTCCAAACGGAACAACGGCGGAAGGAAACAAGGTTTTAATAAATTCAGACATCAAAGAAGTTTTAAGAAAAACGGTTTTTGAAACCAACAAAAGGTCAATTGAACTCGGAAAAAAATAAAATTTTACCTTTTAGACCTTGATAGCGCAAAATCTACATCATCCAATTTTTCTCTTTGAGAGCCGAGCATGATTTTTTCGGCATCTTCAAGCGTTTTAACGGTTATATATCCGTTTTCCCCGCCTGAACGTGGGGTTTTACCCGTTTCAATACAATTTAAAAAATGCTGACATTCAAGCTTCAGAGGCTCTATTTCAAGATAATCGGGAACTTCAATATTTTGTTTTGCGGGTTTATCATTACTGAACAGTAACAATTTATGGTCAGGCAAAGTATCATCCAGAACGGCCGTTCCCTTATCCCCTCTAACAAGGAGTTTTACGAGTTTTTGGGGATGAATCCAACTGTCGGATATTTGGGCTATGACCCCGTTTTTATATTTAATTGTAATATGTGTAATATCAAAAATATTATTCCCTTCGGTACTTGCACCCGTTGCGGATATAACTTTGTCAGGTTCAGAGCCTATAACGTAAGATGTCATTGAAACATCATGGGGAGCTAAATCCCACATAACGCTTCTATCGTTTTTAAAGTAGTTGATGTTGAGCCTGTCGCTTTGAACATAACTGATTTTGCCCAAAACACCATCTTCAATTAACATCTTTAAACGGTTAACGGCGGGGTGGTACAATAAAAGGTGTCCTACCATTAAAACAAGCCCTAATTTTTCCGATAGTTCTTTTAATTTAAGAGCTTCATCCGCTTTAATAGAAATAGGCTTTTCAACATATACGTGTTTGCCATGTTCAAGAGCAAGTTTTACAAGCCCAAAATGAGTATGGCTTGGTGTTATAACACATATTGCTTTTATGTCGGGATTTTTTATAAGGTCGCTAAAATCTTTTGTTGTTTCAATATCGGGAAAGCTCTCTTTCATTGTGTTTAAATTTTCTTCATCCAAATCGCAAACCGTATGAAGGGCGCCTAAATTATAAAAGTTCCTTACGATATTTTTTCCCCAGATACCGCATCCGATTACTCCGACAAATTTATTTTTGTTTATCATTTTATACAATCCTTGAACAATAGTTATAACAATACTTCCTTGCACTTTTATTCTATATATAAAAGATTTCTAAGTCAAACTTGAACAAATAAAACCTTTTTGATAAAATTTTTGCTATGTTAGATCATGCAAAAGTTCAGGGGTTTAGTGTCGATTTATTAAATTATGACGAGGTTGAAAATATAGCCTTTGAAAACCTTAACAACAATAAAAACACCCACATTGTTACAATAAACCCCGAAATAATTCAATCTGCAAAAAAGAACAAAGAACTTGCCAAAATTATTAACGAAGCTGAAATTGTGACCCCTGATGGTATTGGTATCGTTCTTGCTCTTAAATTAAAGGGGATTATTCAAACTCGGGTAACAGGTGTCGATTTATCGTTGAGGTTTCTTAAAAAGTGTGCGCAAAATTCAATAAAAGCGGGTATAGTAGGCGCAAGCAAAGAGGTTGTTGAACTTGCCGTAAAAAATATTAAAAAGGATTACCCTAATATAGATATCGCCTATTATCACCACGGATATTTTGAAAATGAAGATGAAATTATAAATGACGTTATACAATCGGGCGCAAAGCTGCTTCTTTGTGCAATGGGTTCTCCCAAACAAGAATACTTTATTTCAAAACTTAAACAAAAAGCTAAAGGCTTGATAATGATTGGTGTCGGAGGGACGGTGGATGTTCTTTCGGGAAATGTTAAACAGGCGCCATCCATATATAAGAAACTTGGAATTGAATGGTTATACAGAACAATTAAACAACCAAAAAGATTAAAAAGAATTTTTCCCGCTTTGCCAATATTCTTTTTTCAAAGTATAATAGATAGAAAGAATGTCTAGGGGACTTAAGGTTTGATAATATTAAAAGACGTTATAAAACAGTATAAAAATAAGCCTGCTTTGTATAATGTTAATTTGCACATAAAACCCGGCGAATTTGTTTTCTTGACGGGGCCCTCAGGTGCGGGGAAATCAACATTAATGAAGTTATTATATATGGAAGAAAAGCCCACAAGAGGGCAAGTTTTAATCGGCGGAATTAACATTGCAAATCTTCATCCCAATAAAATACCTAATTTAAGACGTTGCATGGGAATAGTTTTTCAGGACTTTAAACTGCTTCACAATCACACAGTATATGATAATATTGCTTACGTTATAAGAACGCTCGGGATATCTTCAAGAGAAATAGAAGCAAGAGTATTTGGCGCACTTAAGGTAGTAGGACTTGAACACAAAGCAAAATCAAGACCTACCGAATTATCAGGCGGCGAACAACAAAGAGTTTCCATTGCAAGAGCAATTGTTAACGGCCCGCCCCTTTTGATTGCGGATGAACCGACGGGAAACCTTGACCCCAAAAACTCTATGGAAGTTATGGAAATATTGGATCAGGTAAATCAAAGAGGAATTACAATTCTTGTATCCACCCATGACCATGCAATTGTTGATTACTTTAGAAAACGTGTCGTTACTCTTTGCGACGGTCAGATAGTTAAAGATGTTCAGGCGGGTACTTATGGCTAACGGACAAACCAGAAGAAAAATTAAACAAAAAGTTAAATCTCATATTCCAAAAGACTGGCTCACGGAAGTCAGGATTTTATACAGAATGCTTATAGAAACCTTTAAGGGAATTATGCAGGCAGGCTTAATTAATGTTGCAATAGTCACCACAATGGCTGCAATATTAACCATATTCGGCGCCCTTTTCAGATCATCTCTTTCATTGCAGAGTATTGTAAATGAGCTCGGCGGGAACCTTCAAATTTCCGCATACATTTCTCAAGGGGCAGACATTTCAAAAACAATAAACGAAATAAAAAAGTTAGAACACGTTAAAAGCATTAAGTTCATATCGAAAGATACCGCTTGGAAAGACTTAAAAAAAGAAATTGATGTACCTGATGTAAATAATCCGCTCCCTGATACTTTGCATATTAAAGTGGATGTTGTGGATAATATTGACGGGGTATTGGCATCAGTTAAATCAGTCAATGGTATTAAAGATACGGGTTATGCCAAAGATTGGGTTAATAAATTTAAGACGCTCAATAAAGTCAGCCACACGGTAACATTTCTTGTTGTAATATTTGCTTGTATTCTAACGATTACAATTATAAATAATACAATCCAGCTTGTAATTCAATCAAGAAAAGAAGAAATTGAAATTATGCGTCTTATGGGAGTTTCAAACTGGTATATAAAATTTCCTTTAGTACTTCAAGGGGCAATATACGGCTTTTTGGGCGCAATAATTGCAATATTTCCCATCAATGTTGTTCAATCTTACCTTCACAAGCTCCATGATTTTCTTATGATACCTTCTTTTTTCTTTGCGCAACCAATAGTTATTTTATCCGTTCTTTTTATAGGAATAGTATTTTCGGCAGGCGGCAGCTTAATGTGCATAAAGAAGCACTTAAGGGTATAAGATGAACATAGAAAAAGATTTTATAGGTTGCATTCCTGAATTACCTGAGGTTTGCCGCAGGTTTATCTCTCTTTCTAAGGAACTAAGTTCAAACAGAGCCTTGCATGCCGGATTATTGCTTAATGAGCCCGTTCTTGCGGGCAGGATTTTTGAATACATTAATTTAATCTACAACGGCCAATCCCAAACATCAAATTACATGTCCATAAATAAAGGCATATCTCTTATGGGATTGCAAAAATTCAAAAACGTAGTTTTGTCTTTTGCACTGTTTCCCGTTTTTGAAGAAGCTAACTGCATCAATTTATATGAATATTCGTTGTTATCTGCCAATTATTCAAAAGCAATAGCGTCCGCAAGCAATTTGATTAACCCTTCTGATGCATATTTGCTCGGGCTCATCCATGATATAGGAAAGGTGGCTCTAAAAAATAAATATAAAGACAGTTATTTAATTTCGCCTCTGGAATCCGAAGAAAAAGTGCATAACTATACAAAAGAAGAAGAAATAAACCTTTTCCAATATACCCATGAAGAACTTTCGGAATTTATATCAAAAAAATGGGAACTGCCCCTTGTAATATCTGATGCAATAAGATATCACCACACCCCAATGCAATCTAAGCTTCCTCAAGTAGCATCAATAATTTATTTATCCGATTTTCTTCTAAGACAAAACACAAAAACATCAAACGAAGATATAGCGGTATTCCAATATATGAATTTAACAAAAAACGATTTGTTGCCCTATATAAATTCCTCTAAAAAGAAACTTTTGCCGTATTTGCAAATTTTGGGAAAAGGTTAATCAAAAAAACTTATTTGACCGTTTTGCGTGTATTTTATATTTAAATGTTCGTAGGCTTTTTTAGTTGCAACCCTGCCCCTTTGGGTCCTTTGGATAAATCCTGATTGTAAAAGGTAGGGTTCAATAACATCTTCTATTGTTCTTATATCCTCACCAAGTGCAACCGCAATTGTTTCAATACCGACAGGGCCGCCCGAGTAGTTATTTATTATAATTTTAAGAAATTCTCTGTCTGTGACATCTAAGCCCTTAGAATCAATATTGAGAGAATCAAGCGCATCTTTGGCATTTTGTTTCGTAATAATGCCATCTCCTTTAACAAGTGCCCAATCGCCCGCCCTTTTAATGAGGCGGTTTGCAATTCTTGGTGTGGAGCGTGACCTTCTTGATATTTCATCGGCAGCATCATCATTAATTTTAAAATTTAGTATTTTTGCACTTCTTTTTATGACCTTGCTTAATTCATCCTCTGTATAAAATTCGAGCCTGTGAATAACTCCAAACCTGTCTCTTAACGGGCCTGAAAGTGCTCCCGCTTTAGTTGTTGCACCAATTAAAGTAAACTTTTTTAAAGGCACTCTCATGGTTTTCACGGTCTGGCTTTTACCTGTGGTTAAATCAAGTGTAAAATCTTCCATTGCAGGGTAGAGGATTTCTTCCGCAACTTTATTTAGTCTGTGTATTTCATCAATAAATAATATCTCTCCCTCTTTTAGGGACATTAAAATGCCTATTATATCTCTCGGGCGCTCAAGCGCAGGAGCGGAAGTAATTTTAATATCCACATTTGACTCTTTTGCAATTATGGTAGCCAGAGTAGTTTTTCCAAGCCCGGGAGGTCCGTATAAAAGTATATGGTCAAGTGATGAGTTTCTTTTTTTGGATGCTTCAATGGAAATTTTAAGAGTTTCTTTTATTGACTCTTGACCTATATATTCATCAAAAGTCTTTGGGCGGATATTTCTATCGTAAGACCTATCGAGCTCGGTTTCATTCGAATTGAGCTCAATGGGTTTAATATTTTTTGCCTTATGTTTTATGTTATCGTTATCGTCAAGTATCATCTATCTTAAAAATCTTAAATAAATGTAAACGCTACTTAATAGTAAAGAAATAAAAGTTATCAGGACACCAAATTTAAGGTAATACATAAAAGGAATTTTATACCCCTGCTTATTAGCACCCTCGCATACAATAACATTTGCAGCGGCACCGATTATTGTCATGTTGCCTCCAAGGCAGGCCCCCAAAGACAAACACCACCAAAGAGGATGAGTATATTCAACCCCTTCAATGGATTGAATTGTTGCAATCATAGGTGCCATTGTAGCGGTGTAGGGGATATTATCAATTACACCGGATAAAATACCTGATGCCCAAAGAATAATAAATGCCATAGCCTCTTTTGAGCCTTGTGCAACATTAATCAGCCATTTTGCCATCAAATCTATACCGCCTGAGGCCTCAAGCCCGCCAATTATTATAAATAAGCCGATAAAGAAAAATATTGTATTCCATTCAACATTCATTAAAACTTTTTGAGGTTTTTCAAACGCTAAAAGAAAGCTTGCACCAAGCATGGCAACAAGATATGTCGGAAGGTGGGTAATATCATGGGTTACAAAACCCAATATTACAAGTGCCAAAATAATGACTGACCTTATTGCAAGAGGAAGGCTTTTAATGGATTTGGAGTTATCAATGTTTGCAACCTCAACCATTTTCTCTGGTGTACTTTTGAGTTCATTTCTGAATATTAAAACCATAATTGCTATTGTAACAAGCATAATGATAGCAACAATAAGAGTTAGTTCATTTACAAAGTCCATAAAGCTAAACCCTGCGGCAGAACCGATAATAATGTTTGGCGGGTCACCGATTAGGGTTGAAGTTCCCCCGATATTTGAACAAAGAATTTCTGTTATTAAAAAGGGCAAAGGATTAATATCAAGCTTTTTGCATGCCGCAAAAGTAATAGGCATAACAAGAATTACCGTTGTAACATTATCGAGAAATGCGCTTGCAATAGCGGTAAAAAAGGCAAGAGAAAATAAAACAAGTTTCGGTTTTCCTTTTGTGCTTTTTAATATTTCGTTTGCAAGCCATTTGAATATACCCGAGCGGGCGGAAATATGAACAATTATCATCATTGATACAAGAAGGAAAATTACGTTAAAATCAACATAATTAATAAAATAGTGAAGGGAATCAACTCCCTTTTCAGATGCTAATAATCCTAAAAATAAAGTAATGCCCGCACCTAATAGTGCAATTGTAACTTTTGAAATTTTTTCCCATGCGATAAAAATGTAAGCAACAATTAAAATTATGGCACTTGCCATAACCGCATTATCACGAATGATACTATGTATGTATTCCATTTAAACTCCCCTTAATAAAAATCTTATAATGACTTAATTTTATCTGATAAATTATGATTGTCAAAAAATCGGATAGTATCCTTATGGCTATTTTGGCTAATATAGAAGTTGTTTTCATGATTTCTTTTTTTTGTTATTATTTTTTTATAGGGAGAAATTACGAGGAAACATTATGGGCGCCATTGACGTATTGCTTAAGATTTTTAAAGACCCGAACGACAGAAAAATCAAAAAAGTTATGCCGATAGTTGATCATATTAACAGTTTGGAACAGGAATTTGTTAATTTAACCGATGATGAACTTAAAGCTAAAACGAACGAATTTAAAGAAATTTTATCTAAAAGAGAACGCTCAAACGATTATAAAACCGACCTTATTTTAGAAAAGCAGGCGCTTGATAAAATTCTCCCCGAAGCGTTTGCAACGGTCAGAGAAACGGGCAGGCGTGTTTTAAATATGCGTCACTTTGATGTTCAGTTAATCGGAGGAATTTTCCTTCATGAAGGGCACATAGCAGAGATGCGCACAGGTGAAGGCAAAACACTTGTTGCCACCTTGCCTGCATACTTGAATGCGCTTACGGGAAAAGGCGTGCACATAATTACGGTCAATGATTATCTTGCAAAAAGGGACCGTGATTGGATGGGCAAAATTTTTGAATTTTTGGGACTTACAGTAGGGGTTATTTTATCTTCAAGCGAAGGGTTTGATTACGCAGGTAAAAAAGCCGCATATATGTGCGATATAACCTACGGAACAAATAATGAATTCGGGTTTGACTACCTTAGGGATAATATGGCAACCTCAAACAATGCCCTTGTCCAAAGACCTTATAATTACGCAATTATAGATGAAGTAGACAGTATCTTAATTGATGAGGCAAGAACTCCTCTTATAATATCGGGAAGGCTTGAACAGTCGGCAGAAACATATATTTTGATGTCAAAAATTGCCCCTCAATTAGAAAAGAACAAACACTACGAGGTAGATGAAAAAAGCAAAAACATTATTTTTACGGAGGACGGTATTGATAAAGCGCAAGAGTTGCTCGGTGTTGACGATTTATACGATATAAAAACTCAATATGCACACTATTTAACTCAAGCCTTGAGAGCAAAAGAGCTCTACATAAAAGACACAGACTATGTGGTTCGTGACGGCGAAGTTATGATAGTGGACGAATTCACAGGCCGCCTTATGAAGGGAAGAAGATGGTCAGAAGGGCTTCATCAATCCATTGAAGCCAAAGAAGGAGTTAAAATTCAAGACGAAACCCAAACGCTTGCAAGCATAACCTTCCAGAATTTATTCAGGCTTTACCCCAAATTATCAGGCATGACAGGTACCGCAATGACGGAAGAAGCGGAGTTTGGTAAAATATATAACCTTGAAGTTACCGCAATACCAACAAATAAACCCGATATAAGAAACAATTTACCCGATATAATATACAAATCTCAGCGTGCAAAATTTGAAAATGTCGTAAATGAAATTGAGTACTATTCAAAAATGGGCCGCCCCGTACTGGCAGGAACCATAAGCATTGAAAAATCGGAAATTTTATCCTCTTTATTAAAAAAGAGAGGAATAAAGCATAACGTCTTAAATGCAAAACACCACGAAAAAGAAGCCTATATTATAGCACAAGCGGGAAGATTGGGTTCTGTTACCATTGCAACCAATATGGCAGGGAGAGGAACCGATATTCTGCTTGGAGGGAACCCAGAATATCTTGCAAAAGAAAAACTTGATTCAATGGGAATAAATTCTAATCATCCCGATTATATTACAGCAAGAGACAGAGCTCTTGAAGAAGCAAGAAAAATCACCGAGAAAGAACATGACGAAGTTGTTAAGCTCGGCGGGTTACATGTTATAGGAACGGAGCGTCACGAGTCAAGAAGAATTGACAATCAGCTCAGAGGACGTGCCGCAAGACAAGGTGACCCCGGTTCAACAAGGTTTTATCTTTCTCTTGAAGATGACCTTATGAGAATATTCGGCGGAAACATTATTGCAACCTTTATGCAGGATAATGTTCCCATTGAATCAAAACTCATAACAAGGCAAATTGAATCCGCTCAAAAGAAGGTTGAAACAAGAAACTTTGATATAAGAAAATCGGTACTTGAATATGATGATGTTATAAACATTCAAAGAGAAAAATTCTACTCTCAAAGAAAGAAAGTTTTATCAAACAAATCTCTTTATGAGGACATTATCTATATGATAGAAAAAGAGTGCGAAAGAATTTTAAATCAGTATGTTTCTAAGGTAATGTCGCCTGCCGAGTATGTGGATGATGATATGAAGCTTTTAACTCAGGAAATCCATACCGTTTTCCCGCAGCTTGCAAATAAAATAGATATTAATACCTTAAAAAAATTAAGATACCCCGATATGCTGGATTTAATCAAAACAAGCGCAATTCAAGCATACAAAGACCATGAAATCGAAACAATGGACCTTGTTAATCAGGTTGTTATGAAGTACGGGCAAATGGATGAACCTCAAATTCCTTTTACCGATAACAATATGATGCGCCATATTGAAAAAGATATTCTGTTAAAAGTGGTAGATCAAAAGTGGACGGAGCACCTTAACAATATTGACGACCTTAAAGAATCAATAGGGCTTGTTGCATACGGACAAAAAGACCCTCTGTTAGAATACAAGAAAAAAGCGTTTGATTATTTTAACGCTATGATGTATGATATTCAATCCGAAACCGTAAAACATATATTCAGGGTTAAATTTGGAATTCAGTTTGTTGATGAATAAATTAAAACATTCCCTTTTTGCCAAAGAAAACGGCAGCCCCAACCGTACAAATAATTGAAACAAATATTACATAGCTAAATCCGTATGCGCTGTTAGAAAATGGCAATTCAACATTCATGCCCCAAAAACTTGCAAGCATAGTAGGGATTGAAAGAATAATTGTAACGGCGGCCAGGAATTTCATAACCTGATTTACATTGTTATTAATAATTGAAGCAAACCCGTCCATCATGCTCTCTAAAATGGTTCTGTGCATTTCCACCATTTCTTCCGCCTGCTTTGTTTCAATTATTACATCTTCAAGCATATCAATATCATCCTCATCAAACCTTAAAAGCCCGTTTGATGAAAGCGAATTAACCGATTTCAGAATTTTTTCAAGGACAATTCTGTTATCTTTAAGTGCTGTTGTAAAGTAAACTAAAGATTTTTGAGCCTCAATAAGTTTAAAAAGCGCTTTGTTGTTGGTTGTTTTTCTTAATGAGTCCTCTATTTCTTCGGTTTGCTTATTTATAATCTTTAAATATCTTAAGTAATATTTTGCCGTTCTAAATAGGATATTCAACATAAACTGGGTTTTATCCCTTGTGTCAAAGAATTTTGAAGTATCCGAATTAAAAGAACTTATAATTTTATTTTCCCTTGAACAAACAGTAATCACACCTTCGTGGGTAAAAATTATACCCAAAGGCAAAGTATCAAAGTTTTTTTCATCATCAACAATGGGAACATTTGTAATTACAAGAAGGTTCCCATCTTCAAACTCCGTACGTGAAAGCTCGTCTGCGTCAAGAGAATTTCTTAAAAAGGTTTCATCCAAATCAAGAATAATCGACACTTTTTGAATTTCTTCATAAGTGGGGTTAACAAGATTAAACCATGAGCCTGATTCGGCATCATTCAAGGTCAGATGTTTAAGCGATTTATCGTCTTGGGTTTTTAGAATTTCAATCACGCCTAAATCTCCCTAAAAAAAGTGTCTTTATAATTTATTTAACTACATAAATTTAAAAGTGCAATTTAATTATCAAATTGCTTGATTAAATCCTTGATTAAATCTATATCAAGCCCCATAACATTATAATAGCTTCCCCTTAGTTCTTTTATATACCCTTTCATTTTTTGACTTAAGCCAGCATCCAAAAAATCTTGAATACCGTATGAGCCCGCTTTATCAAAAGGGCGTTTTAAAATTAAATACTTAAGAATTTTAAAATAAGATAATTTATAAAAAGTGACAAAACTAACGGATATTTCCGTTTTTGATTTTTTAGTATCGGAATTAAGAATAGTATGAGAGGTTACTACTTTATGGGTTTTATTTGAAAGTTTTTTTAGCATAAAAATAGCCTCAAAAAAGTTTCGAGGCTTAACAATACACACACTATCGAGAATCACAACCGTATCTGCGCTTATAATTAATGCGTTTTTTATATTTTCGTCCAAAACGCAAAGCGCTTTATTCAGGGAATTATCCCGTACATTTTGTTCGTCGTAAACCATAAAGTTATGTTCATTACAGTTTGCCGTTTTTATTGCAAAATCAATATTTGCTTTTTTTAAGATTTCCCGCCTTCTTGGCGAATTTGATGCTAAAACAATTTTTTTCATAAAATAATTTTAGCATAAAGTTCAATTAAACCGCAGGTTCAAGAGTATCGTCTAATTTTTGTCCCATTGGTTTTGTCATAGCGGGATTAACCTTCTTTTTAAGGTTTCTTGATTTTCTGTATTGAATGTTTTGCGAGATTGCTTTAATGCAAGTTTGTCTTAAATTTTGCTGCATATTAATCATTGCCAAATGCATTTGTGCATAATCATTCATTGCTTCATACATTTTCTCAGGGTTAATCATTGAAGTTTGAATTTGCGGATTATCAACCTTGAGTGTTGCATACTTTTTAACAAGCAGTATGTCAATTGTGTCCTTAGCTCCTATTGTCATAAAGAACTCCCCGATAGTTTTCCCTATATCCTAACTACATTAATAAAGTATTTTTTATATATAAAATTTACTTTTTATATAAAATCAGCTTAACAAAATTTAATAATTATTAGAAATAGCCTCTTTAACATCTTTTGTAAGGGAGAACATCCCTGTTAAAAAGGCAAGAGCAGACATAATAATTAAAATCCAAAAAATTCCGAATTTATCTGCAATATAGCCGAGCGGAGCAAGGCTTAATGCGCCAATTCCCCAGGAAAATCCCTGCATTACACCCGATATAACTCCTTGATGCTTGTATATGATTTTTTGAGCGGCAATAATTGTAACCGAAACCGACAAAAAGACAAAAAATCCTGAAAGTATAAAAACAATGACTCCAAGGTAAGGATTAATTTTAAGAAGATATTTAAAAAGAAGAACAAGAGGCAAAATTGAATAGAAAGAAAGCCTTATAATATTTGGCGCACCGATTTTTTGTTCAAGCTTGGAACTTGCTATCATTGATAAACCGCTCAAAATGTAAAACAGAGTCACAATAAGACCGATAGATTTAAGAGAGAAATTATAATCCTTTAAAATAAAGGGAATATATGTTCCAAAACTGATGCTCACACCCGACTTTACAATTGCAATCCATACAAGAAGCATACAGGTCTTATTAGTTATAATTTCTTTCATAACGGTAATAAAACTGTCTTTTGTTCTTATAATTGCATCTTTTGGAATTTTTGGAACCTCAAAGTATAATATTAAAGCGGATATGAGCCCAAGAAGCGTTATATAAAGCATACTGTATGAACCGAACTTCTCAATCAAATTGGTTGATATTACCGGCCCCAGCGAATAACCGATAGTGCCGAGCCCCATAAAAATTCCCATATATTTTGATAGTTTAGGATTGTTATATGAAAAAGTTCGAACAAGGCTTGTAACCTGAGGATGAAAAAGAGCGTTACCCGCCATCCCAAGCATTAAAAATAAGCATAATAAAATCGGATTTGGAGCGATTATGGTAAAAGGAATAAATATAGAGCCCATAATAAGCCCGAGCATCATAAAGAGCCTTTTTGTCATTTTATCGGAATAAAAACCGAAAAGAGGCTGCATCATTGATGAAACAAGATGTCCTAACGAAATAATAAGACTTATATTCGCAATTGTTATGCCGAGTTTTTGAGTGATAAAAGGATACAAAGGAATTATGGCAGACGCAAATAAATCGGCCGTAAAGTGCCCGAATGAAAGAGCAAAAATAGCTTTTGTTTTAGGTTTTTCCATTAGTGTTTAAAATGCCTTATTCCGGTTGCAACCATACAAATATTAAGTTTATCCGCAAGCTCTATAACTTCTTTATCTTTAATTGAACCTGCGGGCTGGATTATCCCCTTTATACGGTGCTGGGCAGCAACGGTTATGTTGTCTGTTGCGGGGAAAAAGCCGTCTGAAGCAAGTATGGCATCTTTTGCACTGTCACAAACTCTCATAAGTGCAATTTCAACTGCACCAACTCTGCTTGTCTGTCCGCCGCATATACCGATTGTTTTTAAATCCTTTGCAATAACAATTGCATTGGATTTAAGATGCTTTGCAACCTTATAAGCAAAAACCATATCTTCAATCATCTCAGAGGTCGGTTTTTCCTTTGTAACGGTCTTAAAGGTTTCAGGGTCAAGCTCTTTGTTATCGGTATCCTGAACAAGAGTTCCAAAAGGAGTGAATTTAATCTCTCTTTTTAAAAGATTTTTGTAATCGATTAAAGGTGTATTTAATTTTATGAGCCTTAAATTTTTCTTTTGTTTTAAAAGCGATAGTGCATCCTCATCAAAATCGGGCGCAACAATGACTTCAAGAAACATAGAATGCATTTTTTTTGCAAGGGAATAGCTGACATTTTTTGTAAGAGCAACAATCCCGCCAAAGGCACTCATAGGGTCACAATCAAGCGCTTTATCCCACGCATCTTCAATATCTGTACCAAGTGCAACCCCACAAGGGTTTGTGTGCTTAACAATAACAGCACTTGGAACATCAAAAAATTCGGATGCAATATTTAAAGAGGAGCTCAAATCAACTATATTGTTATATGAAAGCTCTTTACCGTTTAATATTTCATAGTCTGCCAAATTGTCGGATGATTTATATATAGCGGCATTTTGATGAGGATTTTCGCCATATCTTAAATCCCTTTCTTTTGCAAACGAATAGTTGATATAATCGGGCAAATTTATATTTTCAAGCCCAAAGTTAAGTTTTAATTCTCTGAATATGGATAAGTCGTAATTTGAAGTTTTTGAAAATACCTTAAGAGCAAGTGCTTCTTTTTGTTCAAGCGTGATATTTTCTATATCAATATCAAAATCGGCCTCATCTGTTATAACAATAACATTTTTATAATTTTTTGCTCCCGCCCTTAAAAGCGCAACACCGCCTATGTCGATATTTTTTATTAATGTTGAAATATCTGCATTTTTGCCTTCATACAATTCAAAAGGGTATAAATTAACTATAACAACTGAAATTGGAGGGAAGCTTAATTGGTTGATTTCGTTTTCATCAGCCAAAATGCCCGCAAAAATTTCAGGGTGGAGAGATTTTACTTTACCGCCAAGAAGTTCGCTAAAGCCTGTTATGGTTGAGCTTTCAGTAACTTCAATTCCTTTATCTTTAAGATATTTTGAAGTATTGCCTGTGGAAATTATCTCATAGTTAAGGGATATTAACTTTTTTGCAATGTTTTCTATGTTTTTTTTATTAAAAACGCTTATGTATGCTCTTTTTTTCATAATCTAATGCTCCAAATTTGCAATAAAATTATATCAAAAACAATTTTGAGATACACAATTAAAAGTACAAAAACGGGGCATAAAGCCCCGATTGAAAAAATATATTATCTTAAAACACATCGAACATTGAGTGTGCTTGTACGGCCATCTCTGTAGCGTTGTCCGCTGCTCATAAGATAGCTCCAAGCCTTGCCTGTTTTTCCCGAAGAAATTACGGAACCTGACCAATAGTAGCCTGAAGTGATACCTATTAAAGAACGATTAAAAAACATTGATGCAAGTTCATCAACATCAGGAAGTCTTAAGTCATCAGATTGTTGTGTACATAAAGTTGCTGCATCTTTTCCATCATCACTATATGATGGGGCAGATGAAGAAGCATTGCTTTGAAATGGAATAGGCGCAACAACTACACTATCTGTCCTATATAAAATAGTAATAAATCCTACATCTTTTCCTACTTCATTCGGACCCTTTAGGCCGTTAAGGTCATATATCATATTTACACAAATTTGAGTTTGTATGTATGAGTCTTTATCGGTTATATTTGAACTGCAATTCGGGTTATAAAAAAGTGCAACGGATTCTCCGTTAACCGTTTCAAATGCAGCTGCATTTATATCTTTAATATCATTTGTGCTACTGTTAAGTTCATGGATTGTTTTTGGAAAAGAAAGAGTATTACCATTTAATGTAATAACGGATGATGGTATTCCGCAAGCAGATAAATTATTTGAATTACAGATATTTTGTATTCTATAAACTTTTGATAGTCCATCAATTATAAAAGCTTCTGCCGCGCCTTCTTTAATTTCATCTTCTGTTTCATTATTTGATGAACCGTATCCTGAAATACTATCCATCTCTCCAATTGCTTGGCTCATTCTGGCATATAATGCTTTTCTTTGAGCGTTCCATGCTTTATCGTTAACATTAACAAGTAAACTGGGTAAAGTTATAGCAGCAACGATACCAATAATTGTTAGTGTTATCAATACTTCTGCTAAAGTAAATCCGCCTAATCCCTTGGGGGGGGG
>CANRHZ010000028.1 GCA_947630535.1 Candidatus Gastranaerophilales bacterium
GTTATCAATACATCTGCTAAAGTAAATCCGCCCAATCCCTTGGGGGGGGGGGGTAACAACTTTTCAAAATAGACATAAAATGAACTCCCATCTATATTTTAGTACATTTTTATTTTATCAGAATTAAGCAGTTTTTTCAAGAAGATAAAAAAGCATTACTGTATTGACAAATTGTTTTTGTGATAATATTTGCATGTATGACTAATTTATGAGGCAACTATGGCAGCAGTTATGGAATATGAAGTAAAAGATATATCCCTTTGTAAACAGGGCAAAAACAATATCGAATGGGCAATGAAAGATATGCCCGTATTAAATAAAATTAAAGAAAGATTTGGAAACGAAAAACCGTTTAAAGGTTTAAGATTAACGGCTTGCGTTCATGTAACAAAAGAAACCGCCGCACTATGTATTGCAATGAAAGAAGGCGGAGCAGACGCTGTTCTTGCGGCTTCAAACCCGCTATCAACGCAGGATGATGTTGCGGCAGCTCTTGTAAAATACTGGGATATACCGGTTTTTGCAATTGCAGGCGAAGATAAAAATACCTATTTAAGACATGTTGAAAGTGCCCTAAACCACAGACCCAACCTTATTATTGATGACGGATGCGACCTTGTTGCAACCGTACATTCAAAAAGGAGAGATTTACTCAAAGATATCATAGGCTCAACCGAAGAAACCACAACCGGAATAATAAGGCTTGAAGCTATGGAGAAAGAAGGCTCGCTTGAATTTCCCGCACTCGGGGTTAATTCAAGTTTAACAAAGCACCTTTATGATAACCGTTACGGCACGGGCCAATCCGCAATGGACGGCATTATAAGAACAACCAACATACTTCTTGCAGGAAAAACAGTTGTAATATGCGGATACGGTTGGTGCGGAAGGGGTGCTGCAAGTCGTGCAAGGGGGCTTGGAGCAAATGTTATAGTAACCGAAGTTGACCCCCTCAAAGCTCTTGAAGCTGCAATGGACGGGTTTAGAGTAATGCCGATTAAAGAAGCGTCTTTAATCGGGGATATATTCCTCTCTATCACGGGAGATAAGAATGTGGTTGATGTTGAGCACATGTTAACAATGAAAGACGGCGCCTTTGTAAGCAATGCAGGTCACTTTGATGTTGAAGTTAACGTAAACGGATTAAGGGATTATGTTGTTGAATATAAAAATATAAGACCAAATCTGGACGAATGGGTATTAAACAACGGAAAAAGCATATATGTTCTTTGCGAAGGAAGGCTTGTTAACCTTGTCGGTGCAGAAGGCCACCCCGCTTCCGTTATGGATATGAGCTTTGCAAATCAGGCACTTGGGATTGAATTTATATTGAAAAACAGAGGCCGCCTTGAAAACAAACTATACACACTTCCTCATTCGGTTGACGTTGAGATTGCAAAATTAAAACTTGAATCTATGGGAATTAAAATAGATAGCCTTACAAGAGAACAAATTGAGTATCTTAATTCCTGGAAACAGGGAACTTAAAATTTCTTTGTAATTAGCGCCCAAATATCGTTAAAAATTACAAAAATCATAAGCGCTATTAAAAGAGAAAAGAATATTCTGCTTATATTATTGACCGTCTTTTCATTTAAGGGGCGGCCAATAATTTTTTCAATAATAATAAACATTAAATGCCCGCCATCAAGTGCCGGTATGGGCAAAAGGTTTATAATCGCAAGGTCAATACTTATAATTGCGGTCAAAAGAAGTCCGTTCAACATTCCTTTATATTGAATAATATCGGAACCGATTTTTGTTATTGCAATTATTCCATGCATTTCAGAAAGCGGAATTTTTCCCGATACAAGCTGCCATAAGCCGTAACACATAACTTTTGTGCTATGGGTCATATATCTGAAAGAATGAACAAATATATCTTTTATGGTTTTTGTTTCGCTATAAATTTCGTTTTGCGTAAGTTTTAGCCCGAGAGTTCCTTCTTTACTTGCTTTTACATTCTTTAATTCTATAATTTTTCCTTCTCTTTCAAGAACAATATCAATCGGCTTATAATAGTCACTAAGAGCCGTTGCGATTTCAAGTGCGGAAGAATCCCTCGTTAATACGTATGTTTGACGGTTGAATATTTCATCTCTGAGCCTTATTTCATCTTCCGAAAGTTCAATTTCATTATCCTTATACTTTTCAAACCCCATGGCAACTTCATCTTTCACAATGAACTGTTTTTCGGGAGTTTTTGGAGGAAGATAAACTTTTGTTCCCGTTTGTATTACTTTATTTTTATCAATCGTGGGATTTAATTTCAAAAATTCATCCAGCTTTTTATTTATTGTTTCCTTGTCAACTTTGTTGTCGTAAAGCTTACTGTTTTGCACAAGGAAAATAAACTTATAGGTGGAATCTATATCAAGTCCGTTTGTTTTTAAAATTTTGTCGTTTGCCTTAATCTTGTTTGGCATATTTTTTGACACAACACCGTCTTTAATTACTTCATTAACAAACACTTCACTTTTTCCGGTCGGAAGTTTATGAAAAATTGAGGCTGCAAGAATAATTAAAAAGAATGCAAAAACAACATTCATAATAACTCCCGCAGTAACTATTATTGCCTGTTTATAAGGTGCTTGATTTCTAAACCTTTCTTTTGAATCGGGCGGGAGTTGATTATTTTCATCCTCCTCATCCTCGGGGAAAGAAACGTAGCCCCCTAAAAGGAGAGCATGTACAAGTATTTCAAGGTCGCCTTTTTTTGTCCTAAAAAGAACGGGCCCAACGGGCATGCCAAACCCGAATTTTGAAACCTTAACCCCGAACATCCTTGAAGCAATATAATGCCCCCACTCATGCACAAGCACAAGCAAGCTTATTAAAAGTATCATTATAATTAAATTAACAGGATTCATAGTTTATATTGCAATTTTAATATTTTTTCTGTCCTTTGCATAATTGAAATCGGCAACTTTAGGATTTTTGATTGTATTTACAGAGTTTAATACAATCTCATAATTTTTATTAGAGCCAAATTCCATTAGCTGTCTGTTTAAATTAATTGCGGTTTTCATCGGAGATTTAATCGCCAATTCGTCCGCTTTTAAATTCATTGTAACAGAATAAAACCTCTTGGCAACAAATGCAATAAAACCTAAAAACAAAACACTGAGAGCAATTTTATTGTAATCAAAGGGTAATTCTCCCTTTTTTGCATTAAATGCCACTTTTATATTGTCTGACTTGTTATCTTTCAAATAAATTCTTACTTTAGAGCCTATTTGCTGAGCTACAATGCTTGTGTCAACAGAGGTTGAATAGTTGGTTTTAAAGTTATCGGAGAGTGTCGAATTTTTAATATCAAAAAACGAGCTCAATTCGTTTTCTTTAACCACTTTAACATTTTGTTTATAATCGCTTAATAAATTAACCTCAGTATCGCCGTTTTTGGCTTCAACTATTCCTATCTCATAGATGGAATTTTTTGCCTGTGCGCTATTTATAAAAAGGATTATAAATATTGTGAGTACCGTAATTATTTTTTTCATTTTAACTCCCCAAAAAAAGCTTAAATTAATTACAATAATCCCGCTTTTATTATATTTTTACCTTCTATTCCGTTTTAATTCATCTACCTTTGGTTTGATAATTTATTAACCTCAAGATTGATAAATTGTCTTTTTTTTATATTATTAAGGAGTGGAGAAAAGATTTTATATGGGCATAAAAGGAAAAAAAATTCTTCTTATAAGACTGTCTGCCCTGGGGGATGTAGTTTTTAATATTCCCCTTGCAAATATTATTAAAAATGAAGGCGCAACTCTCCACTGGCTTGTATCAGAAAAAGGGTATGACATTGTAAAAAACAACCCCTGCACCGACAAAACAATTTTAGCTCCCATAGAAAAGTGGAAAAAAGAAAAAAATAAACTTAAAAACTTTTTTGAATATATAAAAATAATAAAAGAAATAAGAAGTGAAAAATACGATATTGTAATTGATACCCAGCTTATTTTAAAAAGCCTTATATGGACAATTTTTTCGGGCGGTAAAAGAAGAATAGTTTCAAGTTCCGCAAGAGAAGGGGCGATAATCGGAGGAAATGAAGTAATAGAGCCTTTATTTAACGATTTTAAACTCCATGCCGTATATAATTATTTTAAATTTGCAAAGTATCTTGACCTCGATACTTCAAAAGTAAAATTCACTCTGCCCGATTTTGGAGCCGAAACAATAAATTATGCTTCCTGCCTGTTAAAAAACACGGATAAAAATAAAATAAATCTTGGCATTGCACCCGCTACAACATGGGAAAATAAGCACTGGAGTAAAGATAACTGGTCAAAATTAATAAAAGATATTGATAAAACAAAGTATAACCTTATATTTTTAGGTACACAAAAAGATAAAGATTTAATATCTTATATCGGAGGGGATAATTATATTAACCTTGCCGGCAAGACAAGTTTATGCGAACTTGTTGAAGTTTTAAAAAAGCTCGACATACTGATTTCTCTTGATTCAGGTACTACCCATCTTGCTTTTGCCACAAACAAACCTTCAATAATTTCAATTTTTACCTCTACCCCAAAAGAAAGGTACTCTCCTTTGGGAATAAGACATATAAGTTTATCGGGCAATTTAAAGTGCCAGCCCTGTCACAAAAAAAAGTGTCCGAACAAAAACAACCGCTGCACAAATTTTCCGCCCGAACAAGAAGTTCTGGATGCACTTTATGAAATTGAAAGGAATGTTATAAAACATGATAATTAAAATCTACTCGTTTTTATCCGTTATTTTATCGGTTATAATTTTTCCTTTGTTTTTTATAACAAGAAAAATACAAAAAAAGGATGTTACAAGCTGGAAAATAAAGCTCGGCGGGTATAAATTACCCTCTGATTACGATAAAAATAAAAAAACGGTTGTAGTCCACGGGGTGTCTGTCGGGGAAGTAATTTCTCTTGAAAAAATGATAAGAAGAATTAAAAATACATACTCAAACGTAAACCTCGTTGTTACAACGGGAACAAAAACGGGGCAAGAAACCGCACATAAAAAAACGGATGATATAGCAGATTTTATAACCTATTTTCCTTTTGATACAACTTTTGCGGTAAAAAAATTCTTAGATACTATTAGGCCTGATGTAATTTTAATAGCTGAAACCGAAATATGGCCGAATTTTGCGTATAATTGCAACAAAAGAAATATTCCGCTCTTTATAATAAACGGAAGAATTTCGGATGAATCATACAAATCATACAAATTTTTAAAACCGTTTTTTAAAAATGTTTTACCCTTATACACGGGAATTTTTACTCAAAGTACCATTGATAAAGAAAGACTAAAAGTCTTGGGGGCAAATCCTGATACTTTAGAAGTTATGAAAAACTTAAAATTTGATGTTGAAAAAATCAATGTTGATATTGATATAAAAAAGGAAAATTCAAAAGTCTTAATTGCGGGAAGCACCCACAAAGGAGAGGACGAGATTGTTCTTGATACATATAAAAAACTTAAAACAAAACACCCCAATCTTAAACTTCTTCTTGCACCAAGGCACCTTACAAGGTGTGATGATGTAATTGAGCTTGTAAAAAATTACAATTTTACTTTTAATCTTTATTCAAAGGATGCAGGCTTTTATGATAAAGAGGTTTTAATTTTGGATGTTATGGGAGAGCTTGCTAAACTTTATTCGGTATCGGATGTTGCCTTTATTGGAGGAAGCTTTAATCAAACGGGCGGGCATAACCCTCTTGAAGCAATAATTTTTAATAAACCCGTTATTTCAGGTCCCTCGATTAAAAACTTTAGAGATATATATTCAATCCTATCCATTGCAAAGGCAGCCTTTGTTGTGAACGACAAGGAAGAATTTTATAATATAGCAGATAAACTTTTATCAAATAAAGAATTTTATGAAGAAACCGTTAAAAATACGCAGGATGTGTTTAATAATCAGCAAGGAGCACTTGATTTTATAATTGAAAAATTAAACGGTTATCTTGTATAAAAAGTTTTTGCATATAATATTAATATGATATAATCAAGTTGGCTAAATTCTTTTAATAGAGCATATTTGTCTGGAGATATATATGAAAAAACTAACAAAAAAGCAAGCAATTCAAGCTGCTGCAATAATTACAGCCCTTGCAACAACAAATTGTATAAATGTTTATGGAAATGAAATTAAGGGAGACAATTTAACACTCTCTAATGTTAAAAACTCTGGCGATATGACTGTTGAAGGTAACAATATTACCATTAAAGAAAGTGCGCAAAATAGCGGAAAATTTACGTTAAGGGGGGACAACAACAATATAAAAGGTTTAACTCAATCTGAAAATAGCGCATCTTTAACTTTAGGCGGAGAAAATATAACCCTAACCGAAGGAAATATTACAAACGGGAATTTTACCCTTGAAGAAGGTTCAGAACTTAATTTTAAGGGCGGAAGTATAGCTGGTGCGGTTAATGCAAAAGTTAGCGGAGATTTAAATATATCAGGCGGAGAAGTTACTTTAAATAGCGGGGATACAATCGAAGGAACGGTTGCACTTCAAGAGAGTGGCAATCTTACACTTGATGGTATTTCAACGGATGAAAATTGGGATGTTAATGCCGAAAAAGGCAAATTGACGGTTAAAGGGAATGTAACCTTAGATGGGGGAGATGCAATCGGAAATAAAGAGGGAAGTTCAGATGAATTAACTTTTAAAATTGAAGATAACGGCACTAATTTAACTGTTAAAAATGCTGAAGTTACTCTTGATTCAAATGATACATGGAGTGGTACTGTAACCCTTAATGAAGGAGAAGGAACAGATAATGCCGAATTGCATTTAAACGGGGTTACAAGTAACGGTAAACTTGATGCTAAAAAAGGAACTATAAATTCTAAAGATTCAACCCTCAATCTTGGCTCGGGTTCAAGTATAGATGGTGATGTTGATGTTACTTTAAATGGCGGAAGCCTTACTTTATCAAATGGAGGTAAAGCAACCTTTGGAGAGAACGATACTGTTAGCTCAGATACCAAAATTGAATCAAGCGGGGATTTAACCTTAGAAGGGGCAGAATTTAGCGGAAAATTACAGGCAAAAGATGGAACCCTTAAAATTGGCGGAGATAACGGTAAAAATCAGGATTTAACCCTGGGGGAAGGTTCTTCAATTGATGAAAATGCAAATGTTACCGTTAATGGCGGAAATATAACGGTAAATGATGGTGCAAGCGCTTCTTTTGGTGATGGTGATAACTTAACAAAAGGTAATTTAAAACTATCCGGCGGAGATATCACTCTTGACGGTAATTCAACAAATGAAAATTTTAGCCTTCAAGCAACATCAGGAAATTTAACTTTAGATGAAGTTACTTTCAATAATTCAAACGATAAAATTGGCGAAGATATTCATTTAACCGTGACAAACGGTATGGATATTGAAAAAGGGGACATTATAATTGATGGTGATGACAGTATTGAAGGAACGGTTACAGTAGAAGGCGGAAGCCTTACTTTAGATAGCGCTTCAACGGATGAAAATTGGAATGTCCATGGAAATTCAGGTAATCTAAAAGTTAAAGGAAATGTCACTTTAGATGGGGGAGATATTATAGGTTCAAACGGAAATTCCCCCGATAGTTTAAATGTTGAGATTGAAAATGAGGGAGGAAATTTAACCGTTAAAAATGCTCAAGTTACCCTTGATTCAAATGATACATGGAGTGGTACCGTGACCCTGGATGAAGGAGAAGGAACAGATAGTGCCGAATTGCATTTAAACGGTGTTACAAGTAACGGTAAACTTGATGCTAAAAAAGGAACTTTGACATCCAAAGATTCAACTTTAACCCTTGAATCAGGTTCAAATATAGAAGAAGGTGTTGATGTAACTTTAGAAGGCGGAAGCCTTACTTTATCAAATGGAGGAAGTGCAACCTTTGGAGAGAATGATACTGTTAGCTCAGATACCACAATTGTATCGGGCGGGGATTTAACCTTAGAGGGTGCAGAATTTAGCGGAAAATTACAGGCAACATCAGGCAACCTTAATATAGGCGGAGATAACGGTAAAAAGCAAGACCTCACACTTGAAGATGGAAGCGAGATTAAAGATGGTGCAAATGTTGATATAAAAGGCGGCTCAACCGTTGATGTACAATCGGGCGGGAAAGTTTCATTTAACAATGGGGATAAATTTACAGAAGGTAAATTAAAACTATCCGGCGGAGATGCTTCCTTTGATGGCAATTCAACAAATGAAAAATTTAGCCTTGAAGCAAATTCCGGAAAATTAACTTTAAAAGATACAACCCTAAACAATTCAGGCGACAAGGTTGAAAAAAATGTAGAATTAACTATTGAAGATGGTATGGATATACAAAATGGGAATGTTACAATTGATGATTCAGACAGTATTGAAGGAACGGTTGAAGTAAACGGCGGAAGCCTTACATTAGATGGAGCTTCAACAGATGAAACTTGGGAAGTTGATGCTAATACAGGTAATTTAACGGTTAAAGGAAATGTAACCTTAGATGGCGGAGATTCTATCGGAAATAAAGGTGAAGGTTCAGATGGATTAACTTTCAAAATTGAAGATGACGGCACTAATTTAACCGTTAAAAATGCTGAAGTTACTCTTGATTCAGGCGATACTTGGGAGGGTAAAATAACGCTTGAACAAGATGAAGGAAGTGCAAATGCGGAATTAAATCTAAACGGGGTTACAAAAAACGGCACACTTGATGCTAAAAAAGGAACTATAAATTCTAAAAATTCAACCCTCAATCTTGGCTCGGGTTCAAGTATAGATGGTGATGTTGATGTAACTTTAGAAGGCGGAAGCCTTACTTTATCAGATGGAGGAAGTGCAACCTTTGGAGAGAACGATACTGTTAGTTCAGATACCACAATAGAATCAAGCGGGGATTTAACCTTAGAAGGTGCAGAATTTAGCGGAAAATTACAGGCAACGGATGGAACCCTTAAAATTGGCGGGGGAGATGGCAAAAGTCAGGATTTAACTCTGGGGGAAGGTTCTTCAATTGATGAAAATGCAACTGTTACCGTTAATGGCGGGAATATAACAGTAAATGATAAGGCAAGCGTTTCTTTTAGTGATAGTGATACTTTAACAAAAGGTACATTAAATCTATCAGGCGGTAGCGCAAGCTTGAAAGGTAATTCAACAAATTCAAACTTTAACCTCAATGCAGAATCTGGAACTTTAACTTTAGATGAAGTTACTTTTAATAATTCAAAAGATAAAATAAGCGAAAGTATTGATTTAACCGTGACAAACGGCATGGATATTGAAGATGGGGACATTACAATTAATAGTGGTGACAGTATTGAAGGAACGGTTGAAGTAAACGGCGGAAGCCTTACATTAGATAGTGTTACAACAGATGACACTTGGGATGTTGATGCTACAAAAGGCAATTTAACGGTTAAGGGTGAGACAACTCTTGGCGGGGGTGATACTATAGGTTCAAAAGATGATGAATTAACCGTCACGGTTGATGAAGGTGGCAACCTTACTCTTAAAGATGCAGATTTATATTTAGATGAAAGCGATGTATGGAAGGGTAAAATTACACTTGATGAAGAGGATGGAAGCAGCCTTAGCGGTTTACATTTAGATGGAGTTGATATTGAAAGCGGAAAACTGGATGCTAAAAAAGGACACCTCGATGTTTCAAATGCAAGCTGGACGCTAAAAGATGGTGACACTCTTGATGAAAAAGTTGATGCAAACTTAAATAATGTTGAATTAACAATAGATGGCGGAAGTGCTACCTTAAACGGGAGTGAAGGGGAAGGTAAAGACACAATAACGGGCGGAAAAATTACGCTTGAAAATGGCTCATTAAATATGAAAGACCTATCAACTAAAGATACGGAACTTCATGCAAAAGGCGGAGAATTAACGCTTGAGAAGGTGGAACTTGATAACGATAATGATGAAATCCTCTTTGGAACAAAAGCGGATATAAAAGGCGACCTTGAAATTAAAAAAGGTAAAGTTGAACTTGATAGCAAAGATGTCCTTGAATCAGGCAAAGTTACTCTAAACGGGGAAAATGCTACCCTTGGTGTAGATGGAATAACAACAGGGGGAGATACGGAAGGTAAATACGGCGTATCGCTAGAACTTCAACAAGGGACTCTTAATATAGAAGGGGAAGGCTTGACCCTTGCAAATGAAGATGATGTTATTCAAAAAGAAATCACAACAAATGTTAAGGGTAACTTAAATTTAGAGGATGGTAAAGTATTTTTAAATGAAGGAGATAGCTGGACTCAAGGAACAATCCATGTAAGCGATAAGGGCGAACTTCAATTTGAAGATTTTACAAAAAATGCGGGAAGCCCCCTTCTTATGGATGGAGAAAATTCCCTTGTAGAACTCAAAAATTCAAATGTTACCATAAGCGATGCAAGCAACATTCAAAAGGGAAAAATCAATATTGATAACAATTCAAACTTAAATATCCAATCAGAGGGTATGGGCTTAGGCGAAATGAATACAAGCGGCACCCTATCAAGTATGAATGGCGGATATGAAGAACATAAAATAGGTACATTAAATGTCGCAGGCACATATGATACTATGAGTGGCGAAAGCGAAACCAAATCTTATAGCGGAGATAATCAGGCAGATTTTAAAGTCGATTTTTATGCAAGAAATTATGATAGAAATAAATCCGATAAATTTAGCGGTGATGAGCTTTCTTTCAGTGGAGAAGAAGGGCAAAAAGGAACAATTAATGTATCTGATTGGACCCTAAACGGTAACTTAAAAAGAGGGGATACCCCGCTTGATAGGTCATATACTTTTAATTTATTTGATTACAAAGAAGTGGATGACAATATTGAGTTTGCTTCAACCAATAAAGAGCAGTTTACCGCAAACGGTTGGTACAAATTAAAAGCAAACGGCGATAATACATACACTCTTGAACTTTCCCGTTTAAATAAACAACAATTTAGAGGACAGGTTGCAACCCTTGCGCAATTTAACAATCAGCTTACAATAAACGATATTGTAACAAACCATATAATCCTTCAAAACGAAAGAAAACTTGCCGATATGGGGCAAAACAGATATGCAGCAGCAACCCCCACATTAGGGCCATACCTTTATACACAACAAGAAGGCGGCCTTTGGATGAAAGGATACGGAGATATTGAAAAAATCCACATGACAAACGACTTAAACATAAACAGTATATCCTACGGCTCAATTATAGGTGCGGATTTCCCTCTTATTAACCTTAAAAACGATTGGAAATTCATTCCGACACCATATATAGGATACAATGGCGCACACCAATCCTTTAGTGATGTAAGTTCCTATCAAAATGGCGGACAACTTGGCTTTATGGGTACATTTATGAAAGATAACTTTATAAGTTCTCATACCTTATATGGCGGCGGATACTATAACGAGATGCATGTGGATGGCGTAAAAGATGAACTCGGAAACTGGTTCTGGGGCACTGCGCACAGGTTTGCATACAACTGGGATATCAAAAGACACTTTATAATTCAGCCCACGGCTTTAATTTCATACAACATGTTCGGAAATCAAAACTGGCATTCAGTTTTTGGCGAAGAAAGTATGAGGACAGGCATGTTGAACGGAATTAATGTTGCTCCGGGATTAAATTTAATTTATCTTAAAAACGATTGGAGCATTTACCTTAGTGCACAGTATCTCTGGAATATAAATGAACAGGTTTCGGGCAGAGCGGGAAACATAGACTATCCGAATTTAAAAATGCGCCACGGATACATTCAATACGGTTTGGGTGCAACAAAAAATATTAAAGAAGATTTATCCGCATACGGTCAGGTTATGCTGAGAAACGGCGGAAGAACTGGTATCGGATTTCAGGTCGGGCTCCAATATTTCTTTGATATCCGTGAAATCGGGGACAAAATATCGAGTGCAATAGATAATACAAAAAATAAAATCTCAAACTCTAAAAAAGCAAATAAAGAAAAGAAGCAAGAAAAGCTCGAGGGCAAAAGCAAGGTAAAGCCTGAAATTAATAAATAATCAGTTTCTTGAAAATGCCTCTAAAATTAAAGGGTCATCCGCTTTTATGGGATTAAAATATGCACAAGATGCAACCATTGCGGCATTATCCGTGCAAAATTTCATTTTAGGGGCATTTGTTTTATATCCCTGTTCGCTCAATTCAAAAAGTTTTCTTCTTAGCTCGGAATTTGCGGCAACCCCGCCTGAAAGAACTATTGTCTTAATCCCCGATTTATCCGCAAGAAGCTTTGTTTTATCAATAAGGGTTTTTGTAATATTTTCCTGAAAACTTGCGCATATATCACTTATTGGAAGCTTGTCTTTTTCAAAACTCTGTACAAGTCTTAAAACGGCGGTTTTTAACCCTGAAAAGCTGAATTCGTTTTCTTTTACTTTTGCGCAAGGGAGTTTAAATGCATATTTATCTCCGTCTGATGCCATTTTATCCAGCTTTACTCCGCCAGGGTAAGTTAAACCCATAAGCCTTGCCACTTTATCATAAACTTCGCCCGTTGCATCATCAATGGTGGAAGCTATGATTTCTTGTTTATCGTAATCATCAACTTTGATAATCTGGGTGTGCCCGCCCGAAACAAGCAGACAAATAAAAGGGGGTTTGATATCCGACTCTAGGAAGTTGGCACAAACGTGTCCCTGAAGGTGATTTATGCCGATAAACGGTTTATTGTAACATAGAGAAAGCGCCTTTGCCGCATTCAAACCTACAAGAAGGCACCCGACAAGCCCCGGCCCCACGGTTGATGAGTATGCATCAATATCTATAGGTGTTATGTTAAAATCCCTTTTTGCAATTTCAAAGGTTTCGTTTATAACAACATTAATTGCATCAAGATGCTCTCTTGCCGCAACTTCGGGCACGACCCCGCCGAATGCTTCATGGGTTTTAATCTGAGAAGCAACAACATTTGAGATTACTTCTCTGCCGTCTTTTACGATAGCGGCGGCGGTTTCATCACAACTTGTTTCAATTCCGAATATAAGCATCAGACTATAGCTTTATCCTTTTCCATGGTGTATGAAATGCCGGCTTCTTTCATTCTTGTAAGTGCTTTTTGTAATATTTCAACCGGTTTTGTAATTGCAATTCTAACGTATCCTTCGCCGTATTTACCGTATCCGTTACCCGGAGGAACCACTATATTTGCTTTTTCAAGCATTACTGTTGCAAATTCTTCCGAACTGAAACCTTTAGGGCATGGAATCCAGATGTAAAAAGTAGCCTTCGAAGGGGTTATATCCCAACCAAGTTCCCTTAGGCCGTTTTCCATAACTTCTTTTCTTTCTTTATACATTGAATTTAATTTATTTATATCTTCTTTTGGTGCATGGTAAGCCTTAGCAGCCGCTTCCTGTATTGCTTTGAAGCAGCCTGAATCTATGTTGTTTTTAATTGTCCCAAGTGCCTTTATTGCATCTTTGTTCCCCGCAACAAATCCGACTCTCCAGCCTGTCATATTGTAGGATTTAGAGTGAGAATAAAATTCAATTGCGACATCTTTTGCCCCTTCAACCTCAAAAACGGAAGGCGCTATGTAATTGTCATAAGTCATTTCGCAATATGCCATATCGGAACAAAGCAAAATGTCGTATTTTTTACAAAAATCAACGGCTTTTTTATAAAAATCAAGCGTACAAACCGCACCTGTAGGGTTATTCGGGTAATTTAAAAACATTATTTTTGCTTTTTGTGCAACATCAACAGGGATTTTATCGAGCTCGGGCAAAAAACCGTTTTCCTTTTTTAAGGGCATTGAATAGGGTTCTCCGCCCGCTAATATTGTTGCATTTTGATAAACAGGATACCCGGGATCCGGACACAATGTAATATCGCCTGCATCCACGTATGCAAAGAAAACATGTGCTATTGCTTCTTTGGAACCTATATTTGCGAGTATTTCGCAATCAGGGTCCATACCAACATTAAATCTTCTTTTCATCCAATCCGCACTTGCCTTCTTAAATTCTTTTGTGCCGTCGTATGGGGGATAGTCATGGTTTTTAGGGTTATTAATTGCATTATGCATGGCATCAACAACGCAAGTTAATGTCGGCATATCAGGGTCCCCAATCCCTAAGGAAATTACATCCAAACCCTTCTGTTTTGCTTGAGCCACTTTTTCATCAATTCTTGCAAATAAATATGGTGGTATTCTGTCTAATCTTTTTGAAGTTTTCATATTGTTAATCTCCGAATTTAATGATACAATACTACCATGAAAAAAAGTTTTTTGCTCGGTATAATTTTAGGATTGATGATTGTATCGCCTGCCCTTGCAGACAATAATGATGAAGCCACCCTTTTTTATAACAAGGGAATTGACTTATACGAACAAGACAAAGTTGAACAATCCATAGAAAGCTTTAAAAAGGCTATTTCGCTAAAACCCGAATTTTATGAAGCCTATTATAACCTTGCAAGAATTCAGGAAGCTTTAAACAAATTTCAAGACGCATTTAATAGCTATGAAGCGCTTTTAAAGATTAACCCCAACGATTATGAAAGCACTCTGCAATACGGTGAACTTCTCTATAAAAGAGGGTATCTTTCAAAGTCGGTTACTTATTTAAACAGAATACCGAGCGAATCGGAATATAAAGCAAGGGCGGATGAACTTTTAGTTAAAATTGCAAAGCGCCAAAAAGAGCTTGCTATTGAATCAGAGCAAAAAGCAAAACAGGCTCTTAAAACAAGAACCCTTCAAAGTGTGCCCGCTCCTTCGGGTGTTGCAATAGATTCAAACGGAAATATGTACGTTGCAAGTTTTTCCAACAATGAAATTTATAAAATCAATAAGGATGGTAAATCCGTATATGCGGATGAAAAAAAAGGTGTAGGCGGCCCGATTGGTCTTGCAATTGATTCAAACAACAATATATATGTTGCAAATTACAACAAAGGAAACATACTTTTAATTAAGCCAAACGGCGAAACTTCGGTTTTATTAACTGCAAAACAACCATACTGCATTATAGTTGATGAAGCTAAAAACAAAATTTATGTAACTGAACAACAAACAAACAGTATACTATCCCATGATATATCAGACATTTTAATAAAAAAGGCAAATGAAAACCCCGTACCTGCCGTAAATAAAGAGCCCGAAAAAAAGGTGTTTACATATCCCGTTAAAGATAAAAATCCTCTCGGGGTTCCTTCCATTCAGGAAGCTCCCTATACAAAAGGGGATGCAAGGTCGTCAATAACGGCTCCCATTATGGTGCCTTCAGAAGGTCTGTTTGACTAAAAATTTTTTATTTCCTATACTTGTTTTATGAAAGAAATAAAAAATATTTGTGTATTCTCATCATCAAGCAATTCGTTGAATGAAGCCTATTACCGTGATGCCGAACTTTTGGGCGAACTTCTTGGCAAAAATGGTTTTAATGTTGTATATGGCGGCTCTAAATTGGGTTTAATGTATAAAGTTTCAATGGCCGCAAAAAAATACGGCTCGAAAGTTACGGGAATCATGCCTGAAAAGCTTTATGACCTCGGGGTTTCAGAATCATTTTGTGATGAATTTTATCTGACCGAAGGAATGAGGGAAAGAAAAGCCAAACTTGATGAAAAATCAGACGGTGTCATTGCGCTTGCAGGCGGTTTCGGCACGCTTGAGGAGTTATCGGAAATGATAGTTCAAAAACAGTTATGCTATAACAATAAACCGATTGTAATTTTAAATACCTTGGGTTTTTATTGCGACCTGTTAAAGTTTTTTGAAAAAATCATATATGAAAAATTTGCAAATAAAACTTCTGAAAATCTGTATTACGTTGCAAACACACCCATTGATGCCATAGAATATCTCAAAAATTATAAACCGCTTGATGTTGTCGATATAAAAGAAGGTTTAATTTCAAATGTCCTTAAAAAATAAGGTTTTAATATTTAATTCAGACGATTTCGGGCATTCTCACCCCTTTAATATGGGAATTTACAAGGGAATTAAATCTAACGTTATTAAAACAAGCTGCGTTTTATCCAATACGGAAGGGTATATGGAGGCAGTTTCCCTAAAATCTGATTTTTTTTCCGACATTAATTTTGGTATACATCTAAATATTGTTGAAGGAAAGAGCATAACAGGAAAAAGTATACTGTGCGATTCAAAAAATGTATTTAACAACGGCTACATTGATATTTTAAGAAAATCATACGACAGGGCTTTTTTGTCTGCAATCGAGTTTGAATTCAGAGCGCAAATCGAGAGAGTTTTATCCGATTTTAAGGTTAATCACATAAATTCTCATGTTCACATTCATTCTATCCCGAACATTTTCAACCTTGTTTTAAATCTTGCCCTCGAATATAAAATTGATTACATAAGAACGCAGTATGAAAAGCCTTATATATCAGGAGGCATAAAGAAAAATTTTTGTATCAGATATCCTATAAATCTTGTAAAAAGAACTCTTTTAAATTATTTAACCAAAAAAAACAAATTAAATATCAAAGATAAAATAAACACAAATGACTATATAATAGGTGTCACATATACAGGTTTTATGGATAAAAATACCGTTTTAGATGGACTTAAAAAGATAGATGAAGGAATAGCAGAAATTTTGGTGCACCCTGCATATTATGAAAAAGAAATCTTAAAACCCGATAACTATAGAGAATATCTTTTGACTCAGGATGAAACCATTCTTGATGAAATAAGCAGTTTAGGGTTTATATTGTCGGATTTTTCCGCCCAAAAAGTTATATTATAAATTTTTTATGATATTATTTTTTTATGTTTGATAATTTATCCGAAAAATTAGGCGAAATCATAAGAAAAACTTCGGGAAATGCGCAATTAACCGAAGATAATATGCAAGATATGATTAGAGAAATAAGAAGGGCTCTTTTGGGGGCGGATGTTTCTTTGAATGTTGTAAAAGCCTTTATTACCAATCTCAAAGAAAAAGCTCTGGGTGAAAAAGTTATTCATAGCGTTGAACCTTCTCAAATGCTTGTAAAGATTGTACATGATGAATTAACTGAAATCTTAGGAAGCAAAAATGCTCCCTTAAACCTTACAAGTAATCCCTCTTTAATTATGATGCTCGGTCTCCAAGGCTCGGGGAAAACAACTTCATCCGCTAAGCTTGCAAAAAAACTCAAAGGAGACGGGGCAAAACCGCTTCTTGTAGGGTGCGACATATACAGGCCCGCCGCAATTAACCAGCTTAAAATTTTAGCAGATGAGATAAACTGTGATTTTTTCACCGTAGAAAATTCAAAAGATGTTGTCCACATTATAAAGTCTGCAATAGACTTTGCAAAAACGAACAACAATACGGTATTAATTCTTGATACGGCAGGCAGACTCCAAATTGATACCGATATGATGGCAGAGCTTTTAATAATTGAAAGAAGCTTTGCTTTAAATGAAAAACTCCTTGTAATAGACTCTATGACAGGGCAAGAAGCGGTAGATATTGCAAAAAACTTTGATGAACAACTTTCCATAACGGGAATTATCCTGACCAAACTTGATGGCGACCAGAGAGGGGGCGCATCTTTATCCGTTTCATATTCGACAAAAAAACCTATTAAATTTGTCGGCATGGGAGAAAAAATTGAACCTCTTGAAGCTTTCCACCCGGAAAGAATGGCTGACAGAATTCTTGGAATGGGGGATGTTGTTACCCTTGTTGAAAAAGCACAAAAAGCGTTTGATGAGAAAAAGGCAAAAGAACTTGAAGAAAAAATGCTAAAAAATTCATTTTCTTTTGATGATTTTTTAAAACTTCAAAAGCAGATGAAAATGTTAGGCTCTATTGATTCAATTTTGTCAATGCTCCCGATTAAAGGGCTTAATAGGGATGACAGGCAAAAAATCTCAAACGAAGGCGAAAAGCAATTTAAAAAAATGGAAGTTATGATATCTTCCATGACGCCCGATGAAAGAAAAAACCCCGACATTTTAAATTCTTCAAGAAAAAGAAGAATTGCAAAAGGTGCGGGAGTTTCAATTGAAGAATTTACAAGGTTTTGCGCCCAATTTGAAATGATGCGAAAAATGATGAAGGGCCTGGGCGGGCTAAAAAGCGCTTTTAGCGGACAGGAAGCTAAAAAAGCGCAATTAAATATGATAAATCAGGCAAATTCAATGAAAAATAAATACAGATTTAAGTAGGCTTTTTATTTATTGGCGGGACTTCATTTTTAACATAAGCAACCGCCCTTATGTGTTCAAGATAAACATGTTTAATGTTTAAAACGGAAAGAAAAACATCCAAACAAGGGTATGGCCCGTTTTCCTTCCTTAATTGAACGGCACGTTTTGCCATATCAACCGAAATTCCCGGTAATTCGGCAAGCACATACCAAGGGGATGAATTTATTTCAATAAACGGTTTTATAATTTGGCCCTGTTGTTTTTTCTTTTGGGCTTCAATAAGTTTCTTTTTTGTTGCCCTTATTATATTTTCTTTGTGTACGGGAAGATAACAAATAAAGCCGAGAGCAATTATAAGCATAGGGATAAATGCAAAATAAAGCCCTCTTACGATAAAATAAATCATAACGAATAAATAAATAAGAACAAAAATAAAACGCATATTTTAACTCCTTAAATTTATTTTATTCCTTTGTTTTATCAAAAGTCAAATTTTGAAAAAATCTATTTTACATAAAAATCAGCGCTAACGTTTGCTCTTATCTGATTTTTTCCTGATTCAACGGGCATAGCTTCCCCTAAACTATCTGCCTTGGATGACATAACAACATTTGAATATCTGTAATTTGTCTGGAAAGACTGGTTAACATAGCAACCCGCATTGATACTTTTAATCCCTTCAACTTTTGTGCCCATTGATTCTGCTATTTTGTCGGCTCTGATTTTTGCATTTTTTGATGCTTCCTGTATTAACAAGTTACAGTTTTCATCTTGCCCTTCAAGAAGGAATTGAAGATTATGCACGGAAGTTGCTCCGTTTGAAAGCGCAGCGGAGATTAATTTACCTACTTTTTCGGTATCTTTTATGGTTACCTGTAAAGTATTTGATGCCAAATATCCTACCATCTTTTTTTGTCCGTCTTTGTAAGAATATTCAGGGTTTATACAGTATGATGAAGTTTTGATTGATTCGCCGTTTGCTTCATCTATTAAGCTTTTAATGGCATTTATTGTTTTTATTGAGGACTGTTTGTTGTTTTCACCCGCAACTTGAGGGTCTTTATCACTATTTTCAACCACAAAAGATATTCTTGCACTTGTCGGGCTTAAATCTTTGGTAGCTTCAATATTAACTGATATATACCCTCTGTCATTTTTTACTTCCATTGAATTAGAGGATGCGCAAAATAAAAGCATAAAAGCAAAAATTACAACAAACTTTTTCATAAAAAAACTGTCTCCCTTAATTTATAATCTTTATAAAATCTTCTTCCGATAGTATCGGGATGTTCAATTCCCTTGCCTTATCTATCTTTGAGCCGGGGTTTGAGCCCGCTATGACAAATGTGGTGTTTTTGCTCACGGATGACGGGGTTTTTGCACCGAGTGATTTTAGAATGCTCTGTGCTTCATCTCTGGAATAGTTAACTAATGTCCCCGTTATAACAAAAGATTGCCCCTTTAATTTCAGGTTTTCATTTATGGTGTATGAATTTTCCAACCTTAATCCCGCATCCATAGCACGTTTTAAAATTGAAAGGTTTTCTTCGTTTTTAAAATATTCATAGATGTTTTTTGCCATTTTTTCTCCGATTCCTTCAATTGAGTTTATATCTTCAAATTTGGCATTTATAATCTCATCTATATTTTTAAAGCTCTTTGCCAGAATATCGGCACTTTCCCTTCCTACAAGTCTTATCCCAATTGCATTCAGGAATTTTGAAAGCTCCTGAGTTTTACTGTTTTGAACTGCATTATAGAGGTTGTTTGCCGATTTTTCTTTTACAAGGTCAAGCTCAAGAAAATCTTCCACGGTTAAATAGTAAAAATCGCTATAGTTTATAACCTTTTTTAAGTTGACAAGCTGCTCTATAATGCTTTCCCCGAAGCCGTCCATATCCATGGCATACTTGGATACAAAATATTCAAGCCTTCCCCGGATTTGAGCGGGGCAGTTTTTATTGTTCGGGCAATATTTTGCAACCTCTCCTTCAACATCAATAAGTTTTTCCCCGCAATAGGGGCAATTTTCAGGCATTATAAAAGGGGTGGATTTATCCGATTTCTCAGATTTGATAACCTTTGGAATAATTTCTGCCGCTTTTTTTACAAGGACTTTGTCGTTAATTTCAATATCAAGCCTTTTTATTTCATCAAAATTGTATAAGCTTGCCCTTGAAACAACGCTCCCTGCAAGATTAACGGGCTCTAAGTCCGCAACGGGAACGGCCATGCCTGTTCTTCCAATTTGAACGGAAATGTTATTCAAATTTGTCCAAACCGCCTCAGGGGGGAATTTATATGCCGTTGCCCATTTTGGAACACGGGATGTAAACCCGAGCTCATTTTGTAAATTCAGACTGTCTACTTTAATTACAACCCCGTCTGTAGCATAGTCAAGCGTTTTTCTTGTTTCCTTAAGTTCTTCTATGAGCTTAATTGCTTCATCTATACCGTTTGCAATTTGAACTCTGTTGACCTTGAACCCCAGTTTTTTAAGGTATTCCATAGTTTCAGAGTGGCTTTTAAAATCTCCCGTTTGAACTGCATTATATATAAAAATGGAAAGCTCTCTTTGCGCCGTTATTTTGGGGTCAAGCTGACGAACGGTTCCTGCGGCAGCGTTTCTCGGATTGGCAAATGTCTTGGCATTCATTTTTGTTTGTTTTTCATTTAACTTTTCAAACGAAGATATACTCATATAAACTTCGCCCCTAACCTCTATATCAACAGGTTCAAACAGTTTAAGCGGAATTGCCTTAATCGTTTTTAAATTGTTTGTAATATCTTCCCCTATAACTCCGTCCCCTCTTGTCAAACCCTGTACAAATACCCCTTTTTTATAAGTTAGGGCAATTGCAAGCCCGTCTATTTTTAATTCAACGGCAAGCGGAATGTTTTTTATTTGGTTTGAAAACAAAGAAATTTGTCCCGAATTTTCAAGGCTTGCTTCCTTTAAAACCCTTTCATACCACTTTCTTAATTCTTCTTCGTTGTTGGAATTGTCAAGAGAATAGAGCCTGTTTTTGTGTTCAACCTGATTAAATTTCTCTGAAACCCCGCCGACCCTTTGTGTGGGGGAATTGGCATTTATATATTGAGGATACTCTCTTTCTAAGGCTTCAAGCTCATGAAACAGAGCATCATATTCATAATCTTCAAGCTTGGGCTCATCAAGGACGTAATACAGATATGAATTGTATTCAATCTCTTTGCGTAGTTTTTCTATTTTTTCTTGTACATCCATGGTAAATATTTTATTATAAAAATATGAATTTATGGAAATTATTAAGCTCAAATAAAAAGACCCTTTTTACCACACCGACCCACGGACAAAAAAGTCTTTTTATAAAAGAGTTAAACGAATTTTATAAAAGAGATTTATCCGAGATTGAGGGCTTAGACAACCTTTCTTCTCCGAAAGGCATACTTAAAAATATCCAGTATAGAGCATGCGAAATTTATAACACGGAAAGTACTCTTTTTATTACTCAGGGCGCAACAACAGGCATTTTAGCAATAATGAAAGCTATAATCCGCCCTAACGATAAAATCCTTGTTGCAAGAAATTGTCACAAGTCTGTAGTATCGGGAGCTATTATATGTAATGCGGAAGTTGATTGGATTTTACCCGAATCAAAGTCTGAAATGTCTTTAAATTGGGGAGTTTATGGAGAAATTGACCCAAAAAATGTTGAAAATCAACTCAAATTAAACGATTACAGAGCTTTAATAATCACAAGTCCGACTTATGAAGGCATATGTTCCAATATTGAAGAAATTGCAAAAGTATGCAAGCAATACAATACCTATTTAATTGTAGATGAAGCCCACGGAAGCCTTTTTAATTTTTCGGACAGTTTTCCAAAAACCGCCATTCAATGCGGGGCGGATTTTTCCGTTAATTCGCTTCATAAAAATGCGGGTGCAATTAATCAGTGCGCAATTATTCATATGTCAAAAAATTGCAATGCAAGTATTGATTTGCTTCAAAAGTCTCTTAATTTATTCCACACAACATCTCCCTCATACCCAATGCTATCCGTTACGGAAGAAACCGTTAACTATCTTAATTCTAAAGAGGGGCTAAAAGAAATAGATAGCCTTATTTTAAATATAATAAGTTTTAAAAATTATTTTAAAAATACCCCTGTTGAATTTTTAGAGTATGAAAATCACGACACTACAAAGCTTTTTGTTAAAATAAAAGGAATGAGCGGGGAAAAGTTCTCTGAAATTTTAAATTGTAAATACAATATAGAAGATGAATTTAACAACGATTTCGGGGTTCTGTTTCAGCTTGGAATAGGAACAACAAAGGCAAAACTTGACGGATTGAGAATTGCCCTTTTAAAAATTTTGGATGAAAAACACGAACTAAATTACGTGCCAAAAGCGGATTTTCAGCCCCAGCCCCTTGTTAAAATTCCTCTTTATGCTGCTTTTTATGCAAAAGAAACTTTTGTAAATAAAAACGATTCCGAGCTTATGATAAGCTCAAATTCAATTATTCCTTACCCCCCGGGATACGGGATTTTATACCCCGGAGAAGCGATACAACAGTGGCATATTAAATATTTGGATGAAAATACCGGAGTTATAAAATTATGAAAAAAAGAGGAATTGTAATTGTAGTTGATTCTATGGGAATTGGCGCAATGCCTGATGCTAAAGAATTTGGGGACGATTTATCCGTTAACACTTTATGTAATCTTGCAAAAGCATCGGGCGGAATTTGTGCTCCGAATTTTGAAAAAATGGGGCTCGGGAATATTAAAGATATAGAAGGAATAAAAAAAGAAAAAACTCCTATTGCAAATTTTGGCATTATGACCCCGCAATCTAAAGGGAAAGATACCACAACGGGGCACTGGGAAATTATGGGGCTTGTTCTTGATAACCCTTTTAGAACTTATATAAATTTTCCGAATGAAATCATAAACGAATTTATTGAAAAAACGGGATGCAAGGGCATTTTGGGAAATTATCCCGCATCAGGGACAAAGATTATAGAGGAACTTAACGAAGAACACCAAAAAACAAAATACCCTATAATCTATACATCAGCAGACAGTGTTTTTCAAATAGCGGCAGATATTAATGTTATACCGATTGAAACTCTTTATAATTATTGTAAAATTGCAAGAGAAATTTTAGATAAAGGGTATGGAGTTTCAAGGGTCATAGCAAGGCCTTATGAAATAATTAATCAAAAACCCTCAAGAATAGGGAAATTAAGGCACGATTATTCGGTAGAACCCCCAAAAGACACCCTCCTTGATGAAATTACAAAAAGGGGAGGCAAAGTTTTATCGGTGGGAAAAATAAAAGACATTTTCTGTTCTCACGGAATAACAGACTCCATATCTACAAGCGGAAACACGGACGGCTTGAATGTTACACTGGATGCCATAAAAAATAAAAGGGATTACGATTTAATCTTTGTAAACCTTGTTGATACAGATATGTTATACGGCCACAGACGAGATTATATGGGCTATAAAAAGGCAATAGAAGAAATTGATTCATACATTCCTTTGTTTATTGAAAATATGAGTGAAGATGACCTTTTAATAATAACGGCTGACCACGGGTGTGATCCTACTTATAAAGGAAGCGATCATACAAGGGAAATGGTGCCCGTTATTATCTATTCTAAAACCATAAAAGGGGGAAATTTAGGAGTAAAAGAAGGGTTTTCTTTTGTGCGTGACACCCTAAAAAAATGGCTTAATATCTAAGATATATACCGTTTTACCCGCATAAAAAATTTATGTCTTGAAAATATGGTTTTGATTTGTTAAAATAAAAATGTACTAAGATATAGATGGGAGTTTAATTTATGTCTATTTTGAAAAGTTGTTACCCCCCCCCCCCAAGGGATTAGGTGGATTTACTTTAGCTGAAGTATTGATAACACTAACGATAATAGGTATCGTTGCAGCGATAACGCTACCTTCATTATTAGTTAATGTCAATGACAAAGCATGGAATGCTCAAAGAAAAGCACTTTATGCAAGAATGAGCCAAGCAATAGGGGAGATGGATAGTATTTCAGGATTTGGCTCATCAAACGGGCAAAGTGAAACTGAAATTAAAGATGGTGCAGCAGAAGCCTTTATAATTGACGGACTATCAAAAGTCTATAGGATACAAAACATCTGTAATTCAAATAATTTATCTGCCTGCGGGATACCGTCAAGCATAATAGCACTGGATGGAACTACTTTAAATTTTCCAAAAAGTTTAAAAGAATTAAACCCATACTTCACTGAGTATCCTGACGATGGTGATGATTGGAGCGAAGATGATTACAAACTAACAACCGATATTAAAGCGGCAGCCTTTGAAACGGTAAACGGTGAATCAATTGCCCTGTTTTACAATCCGAATTGCGGTTCTAAAGTTGATAGTTACGATTATGTTCAAACAAAAACTTGCGTTAATATGATATATGACCTTAACGGTCTAAAAGGCCCAAATGAAGTCGGAAA
>CANRHZ010000029.1 GCA_947630535.1 Candidatus Gastranaerophilales bacterium
AAAATAGACATAAATTAAACTCCCATCTATATTTTAGTACAATTTCATTTTATCAAATTGAATTAAAGTTTTCAAGCGGGGGGTTATTTTCTTTAAAAAAAATTAAAATCATCCTTGTATACATTAAAAAAATAAGAAATTATCAATCTTTTTTTTCCATTTTTTCTTTGAGTTCTTTAATTTCATAGGTCAATCTTCTTATTTCGCATGTGATAGGGTCAGGGATTTTATTATGCTGGAGTTGCCCCTGTACAAAATAACTTTGTCTTGTAACATGCCCCGGAACTCCGACCACAGTAGAATGTTCGGGCACATCATCTATCACAACAGACCCTGCGCCAATATTAGAATCGGACCCGACAACAATATTTCCTAAAACCTTTGCACCTGCCCCGATTGTAACTCTATCTTTAATTGTGGGGTGGCGCTTTCCTTTATCTTTTCCTGTTCCCCCGAGAGTAACACCCTGATAAATCAATACATTGTCCCCGATTACGGTTGTTTCCCCGATAACAACTCCCATTCCGTGGTCTATAAAAAACTTTTCCCCGATAGTTGCTTTGGGGTGAATTTCAATCCCCGTAAAAAACCTTGCCACCTGAGAAATCAGTCTTGGAATAAATGGGATTTTCCACTTTGAAAGCTTATTTGCAATTCTATAGGCTAAAAGCGCATGAAATCCCGAATAAAGAAGAATAATTTCAAAAACACTCTTTGCGGCAGGGTCTTTATCTTTTATATTGGATATGTCATCCGCAACCCTTTTTATCCCTCTAAATAGAGCGATTTTTGAAGGTTTTTTTTCAACACTTTCATTAGAAAACGAGTTTTGCATATTTTCTTTTTCCTGCCTGTAGAACACCGCTTTTACTAATAGTGGTTTGAAGTTCGGTTATTTTATTGCCTTCAAATTTAACCCCGCCCCCCATTATGAGCCTTTTTGCTTCTCCTTTAGAGGGCACAAAGTTCAGTTTAACAAGAAGTTCCGTCAATAAAACAGGTTCATTCAATTTAACCTCTTTAATATCCTCGGGAATTCCCTTATTTTGAACAACATTAATAAAATCGTTTTGCGCTTTTGTTGCTTCATCAACTGATGAATACATTTTTGTAATTTCAAAGGCAAGACGCATTTTTTCATCTCTCGGGTTATTTTCTTTATTGAATTTTAAATCGGTTAAAAGCGTATAATATTTATCCATTAAAGTGTCAGGAATAGACATTAGCTTTCCGTACATATCTTTTGGAGAATCGGTTAATGATATGCAGTGTTCAGGGTATGTTTTTGACATCTTAACAAGACCGTCCGTACCTTCAATTAAAGGAAGCATGAAAGCAATTTGCCCGTCATCATTCCCGTAAAAATTTTGAACATCCCTTCCCATCAGAAGGTTAAACATCTGGTCTGTTCCGCCGAGCTCAATATCTGCCCTAACTTTAACGGAATCGTAAGCTTGCATAAGCGGATACAAAAATTCAACAACCGAAATCGGGCGCCCTTCCGTATATCTTTTATTAAAATCATCACGTGTTAACAGTTTTGCTACGGTAGTTGAACTTGTAAGTTTTAAAATTTCAACAAAACTCATAGGATGAAACCAGTCGGCATTGTTTACAACTTCCGCTTTCGAAACATCAAGAACCTTTTCCATCTGCTCAAAATAAGTTTTAGCGTTTGCTTCCACCTGTTCTTTTGTAAGGGCGGGCCTTGTTTCTGATTTGCCTGAAGGGTCACCGACCATAGCCGTTGCACCGCCTACAAGAAGAACAATTTTGTGCCCCAGCTCCTGAAACTTTTTTAATTTTCTCATAACAACCGTATGACCAAGATGCAAGTCAGGCCTTGTGGGGTCAAGCCCTAATTTAACTCTTAGAGGTGTATTTGTTTCAAATGATTTTTGAAGTTTTTTTGCTAAACCCATAATCCCATCCGGTACAATCTCCGCCCCGAGAGCCAATTCTTGAGCCTGTTTTATAAATTTTTCATCAACTTTATTTTCAATTTTTTCCATAAATTCCCCGAAATTAAAATATCATTAATCCAATCATACCAAAAAAACATGATTAAATAGGCAATATTTAAATTTAAAAAGTTTTTATTAAATTGAAGGTTACATTTAAAAAAGGATTTTTATAATGTCTCAAAATTATGCTCAAATGTTTAATTCAAGCCAAATAGGGGTTGATTTATCAAATAAAATGCAAAATATAAAACCTGATACTACGGTTAACCCTGCGGAAATTCAGGCAAAAATATATAAAGATAATGTAAAAATAAATCAAGGCGGGGACTCTTTTGAAAAACAAACAGGTCCGATAAATGAACAAAATAATCCTAAAACCCCCGATGTTCAAGCGCAAACCCAAACACAAACGCTTGCAGTTAATCCTGAATATACAAGCTATAAGCCAAATATACCAAACTATCAAAACTATCAAATGACGGCAAGCTATCCTTTGTGTGCTCAATATTCTTATCCAATGAGTTATAACCAGCCGCAAAGTGTTCAAACCCAAGCTGCCATGCCTCAAGCCTTGCCCCTGACCAATCAGACGGTAAATAACTATCAAGCTCAACCAAATGTTCAAAACGCACAAACACAAAGCGGCTTTGGACAATAAGAAATATGGCTTAATATATCTTTACAAATAAAAAATTTTTAAATTGTTTTCAAATTCAAACATAAATTGTATTTAAGACACTTTTTTGCTTAATTTTATATACCTTGGAAGTAATTCTAAAGGGTTATATTTTTATTCATTTCATGGTATAAATACAAGTAGTTAAAACAAGGAGGCAAAAAAGTAAATTATGGTTGAAAAAGTCGGACAATTTGTATTTATGCTTCATTCACACCTTCCTTTCTACAGAAAAGCAGGCATGTGGCCTTTTGGGGAAGAAAATTTGTATGAATGTATGGCAGAAACATACGTTCCTTTGTTGAATATGATTTCAGAACTATATGATGAAGGAATAAAAGCAAAATTAACGGTGGGCATTACTCCGATACTGGCAGAACAACTCAATGACGAACATTTAAAACAAGGTTTTATAGATTACCTTGATACAAGAATTAAAGCGGTATCAGGTGATTTGGAAAGATACCCCGACCCTTCCGTTGCTCATTCTCAGCACCTTAAATACCTTGCAAAATATTATTACGACTGGTTTAACCATATAAAAGATTTATTTATTAATAAATTTAACAAAGACCTCATCAAAGGGTTTAAAAAATATCAGGATTTAGGATGCATTGAAATTACAACATCCGGCGCAACCCACGGATTTTCTCCTTTGCTTGCAACGGATACAAACCTTAACGCACAGTTTAAAGTAGGTTCAGATACCACAAAAAGACTTTTCGGTAAAAAATCAAAAGGCTGCTGGCTTCCCGAATGTGCATACCGTCAAGGGTATGAATTTACGGGAAAAGACGGCAAGAAAAAATGGAGACCCGCTATTGAAGTTACCCTTCAAAACAACGGAATTGAATACTTCTTCACCGAATCCCATGTTATAGAAGGGGGTAACTCTATCGGAAACAGAAGAAGAATAGGTGTTTACGGCAATATCGAATATATTCCCCTTCCGAAACGTGAAAAAACAGGCTATGATACATATTCTGCATACTGGCTTCCCGATGCACAGGTTGCCGTTATGGGAAGAAACGACAGAGCAGGTTTTCAGGTTTGGTCTGCTGCGGACGGATACCCCGGTGACGGCTGCTACAGAGAATTCCACAGAAAAGACCCGAATTCAGGCATGCACTACTGGAGAATTACATCTTCCACAACCGATTTAGGGGACAAGATGTTGTATGATCCGGTTTTAGCCATGAATCAGGTTAATTCAAATTCAGACCACTATACAACCTTAATTTATCACCTTTTAAATGACTACAAGATGGCTCATAACGGTAAACAGGGGCTTTGCATGGTATCGTTCGATACCGAGTTATACGGCCACTGGTGGTTTGAAGGTGTTGAATTTATTAAACAGGTTATAAAGAAATTAAATCAATATCTCCCTGAAGTTGAAATGATGACGGCGGGTGAATACTTAAAAGCTCACCCTCCCGTGGATGCAATTCAAATCCCTGAATCTTCATGGGGTCAGGGCGGACATTTTTGGGTATGGCAAAACCATTTAACCGAATGGATGTGGCCTATTATCCATGCCTGTGAAAAAAGAATTATGGATATTGTTTCAAGGTATGAAAAACAACCTGAAAACAAACTCTTATTAAGAGCACTAAACCAGCTTGCAAGAGAAAATCTTCTTTTACAAAGCTCGGATTGGCCCTTCTTAATAACTACATGGCAGGCAAAAGATTATGCAACAGACAGGTTCAGAGAACACGTTGAAAGGTTTGAAAAAATTGCGGATATGATTGATAACAATTCAATCTCGGATTCTGAATTAAAACAAATAGAATCAATCGACAACTGTTTTAGCGAAATTGATTACAGAATATACCTTCCGATTGAAGAAGGTGTAATTCCTCAGCATGAAGCAAAGCTCGCTCCTTTGTACAATTAGTTTGTAAAACCTATATTAAACCCCCTAATTTTAGGGGGTTTTTTAATATATTAAATTTTCGTTACAAACAAAAAATAAAAAGGCAATTTTTTAAAAGAAAAAATCTTTATATAAGAGTAGGGAATAAAAAAATTAAAAAGGAAGAAAACAAGATATAAAAGGCATTTGAGCCTTCGATTATATCAAAAAAAGAATTATTTACTCTCTCTTAATATCCTCGTGTTTATTTTTAAATGTTTGTCTTTAGGCAAACATTTTTTTTATTTTAAACTAAAGTTGTTTTTATTTTCCGTATCTTTTTTTTGAAATTTCGTTTGGCTAAAATCTTTAATTTCAACAGTTTTAAGGTTAGAATTGTCCAAAATAAATTCATTTAACTTTTCATAATCAAAAGATTTTTCCCACTTTGCAATAACGGAAGTTGCAATGCAGTTTCCTATTAAATTAACCGTTGTCCTTCCCATGTCCAAAATTTGGTCAATTCCAAGTAAAATGGCAACCCCGACCACAGGAAGGTGAAAGCTTGTAAGCGTACCCGTTAAAATAACCAGAGAAACCCTTGGAACACCCGCTATTCCTTTTGATGTGAGCATTAAAGTAATCATAATTGCAATTTGCTGGCTTATGTTTAAATCAATTCCGGCAATTTGTGCACAAAAAAGCGAAGTCAATGCAAGGTATAAAGTCGAGCCGTCAAGATTAAAAGTGTAGCCCGTCGGCATTACAAAGCTTACGATATTTTTTGGAACACCGAATTTTTCCATAACGCTCATGGCTTTGGGGAGTGCGGCTTCGGAACTTGCCGTGGTAAAAGCAAGGAGAGCGGGCTCTTTTAGAGCCGTAATTAAGGCTTTTATGGGAACTTTTACAATTTTACAAGCCAAAAGTAAAATAAAGCCCACAAACAAAATTAAAGAAGCGTATGTAATTAAAATTAACTTTGCGTAACTCGATAAAATTCCTATTCCGTTTTGCCCTATGGTGGCTGCAATTGCGCCAAAAACACCCACCGGAGCAAAAAACATAACATATTCGGTAAATTTAAACATAATCTCGCACGTTGATTGAAGAAAATCAATAACGGGACGGGCTTTTGAGCCGACTGCGCATATTGCAAGAGAGAAAAATATTGCAAAAACAACAATTTGAAGCAGATTGCCGTCTGACATTGCTTCAAAAAGGCTTGTAGGAATCATATTGACGATTAAACCCGTAATTGAATGGTCAATGTGTACGTGTTGGATGTTTTCAATGTTTGCCATTGAAACCGTGTTTAAATCTATATTAAAACCCACCCCCGGTTTAAAAACATTTGCCATTAAAAGCCCGAGCACAAGGGCGAAAGTTGTTATTATTTCAAAATATACAATTGTTTTTAGCCCGATTTTACCAAGATTTTTTATATCGCCATGCCCTGCAATTCCTATTGTTAAAGTTGCAAAAATGAGGGGGGCGATAATCATTTTAACCATTCTCAAAAAAGCGTCTGCAAGCGGCTGCATTTTTACCGCATAATCAGGACAAAGCCACCCGAAAATGACTCCCAGCACTAAAGATAAGAATATAAAAAAAGTTAACTTTGAGCTTTTAGACAATATTTAATTCCTACTATTTTTGCTCATTTTATAGTTACATTTGTAACACAAACATTTATTTTTTTAAATTAAATTTTATCAAGCAACCAGTTATAAACATCTATGGTAACCTGACAAATATACAGTTTTCTTTGAATTAAACTTTTTATTGTTTCTTCAAAGCACCTGAAAAGCGCCTTATCAAGACCGTATTCGCCTTCATTTTCTTCTAAAATTTTTAGAATTTCTCTCCTATAGTTTAAATCTCTGGTATTTTTTTCAATTTTGTCTGCAAGAAAAATAATTTTTTCAAACATGGTCATATTAACTCTGCCAAGGGTATGCCACCTTATTGCAGAAATTATTTCTTCATCATCCACACCGTATTTTGTTTTTGCAAAATAAGCACCTATGGGCGCATGGAGCGTTTTATAGTTTTTAAGCTCGTTTTTATTTATATCTTTTATATTTTTTTCAATTAAATCCCTTAATTCATCTTGCCCCAAGCACTTTGCGCAATCATGCAACAATCCTGCAAGCTCCGCTTTTTTAGGGTCAAGACCGTATTTTTTTGCCAGAAAAATAGCACACTCCCTTACACCGAGAGTATGGAAAAACCTTTCTTCATTCAAACACTCTTTTAAATCTTTTTCTATATCATCTATACAGTGAGTTTTCATCTATATACCTTTTAACTTTTTCGTCCACAAGCCCCTCGATTGATTCTCCGATTTTTACTTTTCTTCTGATTTCACTGGAAGAAATATCAATTGTATCAATGGGGTCCGTGATTACAAAATCGTACCCTTTTTCTTTTAATTTTTCTATATCTTCCCTTTTTTCGCCGTTTCTTTTAAGCACGAAAAATCTGACATGTTTTTTTAGATATTCCGTATTTTTCCAGCTTTCAATCTGCCTAAAGGCATCAAATCCGATAACAAAATTTATTTTTTCGCCTTTTTTGTTTTTTAAAAGTTCTTCTACGGTTCTATAGGAATATGAAGGAGTTTTTAATTTAAATTCAATGTCTGAAACCTTTAATTCGCCGTTTTCTATAAGTTTTAACATATTCAATCTGTCTTTTGAGTTTGTTAAAACAGTCTTATGATAGGGATAATAAGCGGGAATAAACACAACCGAATCAAATCCCATTTTTTTAATGAGGTCGTATGCAGTTTTTAAGTGTCCGTTATGAACGGGGTTAAAAGTTCCAAAGTAATAGCATTCCATAAATTTTATAATACAATAAAAATTATGAAAAACCTAGACAGTCTTACATTAAAATTCTTTTATGAAGAAAATTTATCCTTTTTTAAGGGCGCACAAGTTCAAAAAATTCAAATGCCAAACAGAAAAGAGATAATATTTTATCTTAGAAATAATGGCGAAAACAGGAAATTTTATATAAATATTGACCCTAAATATCCCCATATATGCTTCATTAAAGACAAAGAAAGCTACAATCTTAAAATCCCAAAAATACCCCCTATGTTTTGTATGCAGTTAAGAAAATACTTAGAAACATCAAAAATCAAGGATTTAATTTTAGTTAAATACGACAGAATTTTAGAATTTTATTTTGACAAGACGGATGAATTCGGAACAGTCCAAAATATAGTTTTAGCACTTGAAATTATGGGCAAATATTCTAATGTTATTTTATACGATAAAAAAACAAGCCTTATAATCGGCTCAAACCATAATGTTTCATCAGATAAAAGCTCCATAAGAGAGGTATACGGCGGAATTAAATATATATACCCCCCAAAAATCCAAAAACATGATATTTTAAAAACCTCTTATTCAACCTTTATTGAATTAAAATCGGATATTCAAAAAAATTTTTACTATTTTTCAAAGCCGTTTTTAGAATTCTTAAAAGACAAATCAAACAATGAAAATCTGTATGAAATTTTGCAAAAAGCCGTTTTTAAACCTGATTTAATAAAAGAATTTTGGGGAAATTATAACAGCATAAATGAAAACATTTATAACTACTTTCAAAAAAACGTAAATTCAGACAGAATGGAAAATTTAAAAAATAAGCTTTTAAAACTTTTAAATTCAAAGTTAAACAAATTTAACAAAGCCCTGAACGAAAAAATTGATTATGAAAAATTTGAAAGGTATAAAAAATCGGGAGATTTAATATTACAGTACATTTATAAAATTAAAGAGGGAGAAAAAAAAGTCATTTTTGAAGGTGTTGAAATTGAGCTTGATTCTAATTTATCGCCCTCAATGAATGCCCAAAAGTACTATAAACTTTATTCAAAGCTTAAATCCAAGCTTGAAATAACGGAAAAAAGAAAAGAAGAAATAAAAAAACAAAAAGAATATATAGAAGAAATTATCTTTTCAATTAACTCTGCCGATGAATACAATTCGCTTTTAGAAATAGAAGAAGAAGTGGATGAGTTTATTTTGTTGAAAAAAAACGAAGAAAAAGAAAAACCAAAAGTTGAAACAATAACTTATCTTGGCTATGAGCTTTTAATCGGGAAAAATAATAAACAAAACGATTTTATTATAAGGAAACTTTCTTCCCCTGAAGATATTTGGCTTCATGCCATAAACTGTCCTTCTTCCCATTTAATAATTAAAACCCAAAACGGCAAAAAACCTGTTTTGGATGAAGTTTTGCTTTATGCTGCAAATCTTGTTAAAAATAATTCGGCATATAAAAATTCTAAAAAAGCAGGTATAATATACACAAAAAGAAAATATCTCAAACGACCGCCAAATACTCCTTTAGGTTATGTTACATATAGTAATGAAAAAGAAATTATAATATAAATTATGGAAGATAAAATTGATATAAAATATGAAAAATTAAAAGATTATCTAAAAAGTCTTAAATCTGCCGTGGTTGCATATTCTGCGGGAGTTGATTCAACCTTTCTTTTAAAGACTGCACAAAATGTGCTAAAAGATAATTTAGTTGCAATAACCGTCCTATCTCCCTTTTTCCCGAAAAAAGAGTTAGATGAGGCGCTTTCATTTTGTAAGAGAAATAAAATTAATCATAAAATCATAAAGTTTAACCCGCTTACAATAAAAGAAATTAAAGACAATCCCAAAAACAGGTGCTATTACTGCAAGAAAAACATATTTAAAAAAATAATTGAAGTTGCAAATAAATCGGGCATCAAAAATATTTTAGAAGGCTCAAATACGGATGATATGAAAGATTATAGACCCGGAATGGCCGCAATTGAAGAATTAAAGATTAAATCTCCATTGAAATATGCGGAATTATCTAAAAACGAGATTAGAAAATTATCCGAAAAATTAAATTTAAAAACCGCAAACAAGCCTTCGCTTGCCTGTCTTGCTTCAAGAATTCCATACAATGAAATTATCACAAAAGAAAAACTTTCAACAATTGAAAAGTCGGAAAACTTTTTATTTGATTTAGGGTTTAATAATTTAAGAGTAAGATTTCATTCGGATATTGCAAGAATTGAGATTAGCGAAAATGATTTTGAAAAAATAATTAAAAAAAATACCAGAGAAAAAATATATGAAAAATTAAAAGAATTCGGATTTAATTACGTTTCTTTGGACCTAAAGGGCTATAGAACGGGAAGCTTAAATGAAACAATAAAATAAGACCGCAAGGTATTTTTGCGGTCTTATTTTTATGTGTTTGCAAATTAATTTTTCGGTATTCTCATTCCGTAAAATGAGCGGATAACAAATATTATTGCCACCAAGAAAAGAATTCCGCCCGCAACAGGCGCTATTTCATTAAATGAAGGCGCTATTGCAATTTCCATTGCCAAAAGCCCAAAAAGGGTTGTAAATTTAATAATAGGGTTCATAGCAACCGAGGACGTATCTTTAAAAGGATCGCCCACGGTGTCCCCGACAACGGTTGCATCATGCAAAGAGGTTCCTTTTTCGGATAAATCAACTTCAACAATCTTTTTGGCATTGTCCCAGCATCCGCCCGCATTTGCCATAAATACCGCCTGAAAAAGTCCGAATATTGCAATACCTATTAAATAGCTTACAAAAAACGATACGGGACTAACATTCTTTAAGATGGGCGCAGACAAACAAGCAAAAGAAAGCGCAAAAGCAAAGAGCGCTATAAATATGTTGAACATTCCCTTTTGAGCGTATTCGGTACATATTTTAACAACTTCTTTTGAATTTTCAACATTCGCTTTTTTGTCATCCGATTCTCCGAGTTTTATATGTTTTGCGATATATTCAACCGCTCTGTATGCACCCGTTGTAACGGCCTGCATTGAAGCGCCCGAAAACCAATAAATTACGGCTCCGCCCATAAGTAAACCTAAAATTGTATAAGGGTTTAAAAGGTTTAATATAGTTTCAGGCTCAATATTCAAAGTTTCTTTAATTACAAGAATTAAAGAAAATATCATTGTTGTTGCGCCGACTACCGCCGTCCCTATTAAAACAGGTTTTGAGGTTGCTTTAAAGGTGTTTCCCGCACCGTCATTTTGTTCAAGGTATTTTTTGGCGGTTTCAAAATTAGGTTCAAAATTAAACTCTCTTTTGATTTCCTCTTTAATATCAGGTATTTCTTCAATTAAAGAGAGCTCATAAACCGACTGTGCATTGTCCGTAACGGGTCCATAGCTATCAACCGCAATTGTAACGGGCCCCATTCCCAAAAATCCGAATGCAACCAGACCAAACGCAAAGACGGATGAGTATATCATTATGCTTGAAGGAATATTTATACTTGCAAAATATGCAACGGCCATAAGGAATACTATTACAAGACCAATCCAAAATCCTGAAAAATTCCCGGACACAATGCCTGATAGTATTGTTAAAGAAGCCCCGCCTTCTTTTGAAGCGGTTACAACTTCTAAGGTGTGTTTTGCCTTGGGGCTTGTAAACACTTTGGTAAATTCGGGTATCAAAGCGGCACCTAATGTTCCGCAGCTTATTATTGTTGATAATGTGAGCCATAATTTATTCGGCATAGACCCTAAAAGGTAATGGCTCAATAAGTATGTCATACAGATTGATAAAATTGAAGTCAGCCACACAAGGTTTGTAAGCGGTGCTTCAAAATCAAAGTCCTGTTTATTTTTATATAAGATTTTATTTAAAATTCCGTTAATGTAATATGCGACAACGGAAGTAATTATCATCATATATCTCATTACAAAAATCCAGGTTAAAAGTTGTATTTGATATTGAGGAAATACTCCGAGCAAAATAAAGCTCACAAGTGCAACACCTGTTACACCGTATGTTTCAAACCCGTCTGCCGTAGGCCCTATTGAATCGCCCGCATTGTCCCCCGTGCAATCCGCTATAACACCCGGGTTTCTGGGGTCGTCCTCTTTAATGCCAAACTGTATTTTCATTAAATCGGAACCGATATCGGCAATTTTTGTAAATATGCCCCCTGCAACCCTAAGAGCTGAAGCACCAAGCGATTCACCGATTGCAAACCCTATAAAACATGGGCCTGCAAGGTTTCCGGGTACAAAAAGCAAGATTAAAAGCATAACTATAAGTTCAACGCTTACAAGCAAAACCCCTATGCTCATTCCCGCTTTTAGAGGGATGTTTAATATATCAAGGGGTTTATTTTTAAGGGATGCAAAGGAAGTTCTTGCATTTGCAAGGGTGTTCATCCTTATACCAAACCATGCAACCCCGTATGAACCTAATATACCGATAATTGAAGATAATAAAATTATAAGTACGTTTTTTGGGGTCATATTTTGTAAAAACCCGAAATAAAAGGCAATACAAACCCCTATTAATATTTCAAGCACAATAAGAAACTTGCCCTGCTGAACAAGGTAGGTTTTACAGGTTTCAAAAATCGTGTTTCCTATTTCTATCATTGCCTTATGGGCCTTTATTGATTTAATGCGGTTATACGAAAATAACCCCCATATAAGCCCCAAACACGAAACCACAATTCCTTTTATAAGAAGGTTGAAATTGTATCCGTCAATTTTTGGAACAACAAGATTTGCTTCTCCCGCAAAACATGGAGAAACGGCTAAAAACATAATGAATAAACAAAGAAAAATGTTTTTAGCGGAAATTTTTGAATTTCTAAAAAACGGCATTTTCTCTCCTTTAATAAAAATTATTAACGGGTTAATTATATAATATTATCCCTTTCTTGACCACCATTAAATGTCCGATAAAATGCCCTCTTGTTTAAGAGGGCAAGCGATTAATCCAATTATTAGAGATATCTTTTATTATCTTTTTACACAACGTACATATTTAGTGCTATTTGCGCCGTGCGCTTTAATAGTCCCGTTAGACAGTTTTATTTCAAGTGCATCAGGAGCGCTGCCTGCGGATACTATGTTGCTTGACCAGTATTCTTCATCTTCTATTCCAAGCAAAGCAAAATTTGCCGTCATTGACATTAGTTCCTCAATGTTTGGAATTCTTGAATCACTGTCTTGTTCCTGACACATTGCGGCAGCATAACCGTTTTTGCTCGGATCTTTTGGTATGAGCACACCCGAACCCGCATTAGAACTCAGGGGTATAGGCGCAACAACAACAGGGTCGCTTCGGTATAATGCCGTGATAAATCCAATGTCTTTTCCGACCTCATTCGGGCCCTTAAGGCCGTTTAAATCATAAATCATGTTTACGCACATTCTCGCCCCTGCGGCATATTCATCAGTACCTACATATTTTGAAGCACAGTAGGGGAAATAAAAAACGGCAATTGATTCTCCGTTTACCGTTTCAAACGCAGCCGCTTCAATCTTTTTCATTTTTTCTCTTACGTCTTTATCAAATGAAAAGAGCTTATCCTTTGCAAAAAAGCTTGGGCTCGCCTCTGTTATGACTTTAGGGAAATTCATTTGTTCGCCGCTTAAGGTAATTATACTTGATGGTATCCCGCAAGCCGTTAAATTGTTTGAATTACATACGTTTTGAATTCTGTATACTTTAGAAAGCCCATCTATAATAAATGTTTCGGAAGCATTTTTTGCAATCTCATCCGCCGTTTGTCCGTTTGATGCACCATATCCCGCAACCGTATCCATCTCGCCTATCGCCTGACTCATTCTTGCATAAAGCGCTTTTCTTTGAGCATTCCACGCTTTATCATTTATATTAACCAGAAGCGAAGGCAGGGTAATTGCCGCAACAATACCAATTATTGTAAGTGTGATGAGAACTTCAGCTAAAGTAAATCCGTTGTTTTTGTTTATTTTGTAAGAAAAAGACTCTCTTTGAAACACCATAAATAACCCCGAAAATTTAATTCACCTTTTTTCATTTTAACAAAGATAAAAATGAGTTTCAAGGCAAACAAATTCTCTTTTTACAGGCTCTTAAAATTCCTGTATACCTTTCTTGAACATATTTTCAATATTTCTTCTTCCGTTAAATCAATAATATCACGCTTAAGTGCCACCACTGCAAGCTGAAGTCTGTTACTTACTTTTAGTTTTAAAAGTAAAGATGCAACATGCACTTTTATTGTGTGAGTAGTGATAAAAAGGGTTTTTGCAATCTGTTTGTTATTCAGCCCAAGCAATAACAATTTTAAAACTTCCATTTCTCTTTGGGTTGGTTTTTGATTTTCGTTAATTTGAATAAATGTGTTCATATTCTAAATTCCTTTTTAAATGGCGGTATTTAACATGTTTTACCGCAAAATTTAAAATAATGTGCTTTTTTAGATTATGTATATTACCGTTTACATGAAAAAAGAAAAATTTACATTTTAAATAAATATAATTTCAAATTTAAAAACTTAAAAATCGCTTCGTACAACCTGATTATGAACCGTTTTTTGTTTTGAAAAAATAAACAAAATAACCGTCATAAAATAAGAAAATCTTTACAAAAAATGGCCAAATTTTTTAATATTTCTTAATAAAACCAATTTTTGGCCCAAATTTTATTAGAAAAAATCATAAAATATTTTTTTATAGGGATGCTAAATTCTAAATCACAATTTCCTTTTTTTAATTAAAAACAATTTCATATTCTTTCTGATAAAGCCCAAATAAGCTTTTTTAAGAGCTTTTTTTAAGAGCAATTTTCATTCTTTTTAATATTTTTATAACAACAAAACCCAAGGCATGCTTTTATTTTCATTATTTATGGTGTATTTTTCCTAATGATAAGGTTTTTTATAGCTTTTCTAATTGCAAAGACCGTCTTTTTAAATTTTTTCATTTAAATAAATCCGCTATTTTTATGCTAAGTACCGTGTTTAAGGTTATATTTTGCCCCAAAAAACCGGAATAAAAGAAGCAAAAATTGCTTGTAGAACGGTAAAAAAGCTTTATTATTGCTTTTTTGCAAGGGAAAAATTTATTATATCTTTTATTTATAATTAAATTCAAATCTTCAACTTTTTTTAAGGTGCCTTAAAGTTCATTTTAAATTTCAGATATTCAACATCTTTTTTAAAATCATCCAGATTTTCTTTGCTGTCTTTTATGGTTTCAATTGCAAGGTATGAATTATCGTTTAAGATTGAAAGAACCCTTTTTATATCAATTGTTCCTTCGCCAAAATGTTTATGGGCATCTGTTTTACTGTCTTTATAATTGTCGCTTATATGATAAGCAAAGGGTTTTATAGTGTTCATTTTTTCAAGGTATTTATATATATCTAAACCCATATAATTAGAAGCACATATTGAATGGCCGATATCAAGGCAAAAACCGCAATTAACTTCATCAACAATCCTTTTTATATCTTCAAAAGAAGCGCCTATACCGTATTTAATTTCTTTTTTTTCACCAAGTTGAACAATATAGGGTTTATTTTCAACCAAAAAATCAAAACCTTTGATTTTTTTCATTTGCCTTATTGTTTCTTCTATATCTCCCCCAATCCCCGGGTGAAAGACCGTATATAAGGGATTAAGCTTATCATTATACCGTTTAACTTCATCAACTAATTTGAAGTTATATTCAAACATCTCTTTTTTTGAAAAATTTAATTTATGTGCAAAATGCGCTCCGTGGATTGCAAAGGGAATTTTTAACTTTTGCCATTTTTCGATATTATCTGAAGTATTTGGAACAACGTATAGCTCTATATAATCAAAAACACCTTTTTCATAGAGTTTTTTTGCTTCATTCAAATAAAAATCCGTATTTATTGACCAAAGCTTTAAACCCGTTTTAAACATTGTTTAAAACCTTGTATTTCAATTCTGCCATCTTCCAATCTTCAATTGTATCAATATCCTGACATTCAAGTTCGTCAATAACATAAGATAGAGTATCATTCGGCCACATAGAGCGGTTCTCATAAATCTTATCGGCCTTACAAAAATAAAACATTCCGACATCAAAATACTTTGGGGTTAAATCCTGACTTCTCATATTGCATTTTTCTTTGTCTGCCATATGGATTACACCGTCTTTATCCAAATTGAGCGCCCATTCAATCGGAACGGAAAACTTACAAACAGGCATAATTGCATCATGTCCGGACATTTTTTTATAAGCGTCTTTTAGGGTTTGCGCCTTTAAAAACGGTACGCAAGGATAAATACAACAAATTGTATCAAAACTTTTTCCCAATTTTTTATATTCCCCTACGACTTCATCTATAACATCAAAAGTTGTTGCAAAATCGCTCGATGTTTTGTCGCTTCTTTTGAAAGGAACACTTGCACCGTATTTTTTTGCAGTTAATGCAATTTCATTATCGTCTGTTGAAACCATAACTTCATCAAAAAGATTGGAATTTAGTGCCGCATCAATTGCATAAGCAAGCATGGGTTTTCCCATAAACTCTTTTATGTTTTTTTTAGGTATTCTTTTGCTTCCGCCTCTTGCGGTTATAATTGCTATAATTGACATTAATTAATCCTTCCAAATCCTGCCTGAGCGGGTTTTCCTTCCAAATTTTCTTCAACCTTATTTTCTTTAATCAGGATGGACAATTTTTCAAAAACTTTATCAACCGCCGTTAAATATTTCTCAACATGTTTTTCACTGTGAGCATACATTGAATAAAAGCCCCCGCTTGCAAGGAAACCTTTTTTAAGCATTTCCTGTGTGAAATATGCAATATTTACAAAATGATTTTCACTAAAAGAAAAATGTATCATAGGCTTAAAACCGCCAATTTGTATATCCAGCCCGTGTTTTTTGGATAATTCTTCCCACCCTTGCCATACTAAATCTGAAATATGAACAAGGTGTTTTGAAACATCATTTTTAACAAACTTATCAATCATGGCAAGAGCTGCAACATTCCCTATTCTTTCAGTCCAGTTGGTCGACGTTATAAAAGCATCCTGAGCATAGTGCATTACCCATTCTTTACCTATTATTGCGCTTATCGGAAAACCGTTTCCAAGAGCTTTAGAAAATACTGCAATATCAGGGTTAAAGCCCAGTTTTAAATGTGCCCCGCCGTTACAAATTCTAAAACCTGCGGATACTTCATCAATAATAAGCGGAACTTTTTTATCATGCGCAACTTTATGAACCGCATCAATAAATTCTTGTTTGGGTTCATAGTTTCTTATAGGTTCCATTACAATCCCTGCAAGGTTATCGCCTGCTTCTTCCGCTGCTTTATTTAAATTATCAATATCATTATAGAAGAAAGGAATTACGGTTCCCGTTAAACCTTTGGGGACGCCGTTGGGGTTTAAACCCGCTATCCATTGTTCATCAAGAGCTTCTTTTTTACCTAAATTTGCCGCCAAATACCAATCACACCAACCGTGGTATCCGCAAAAAATTATGACATCCTTTTTGGTTGCAACACGGGCTATACGAACCGCAATTGACATTGCTTCTCCCCCGCCCCTTGCAAATCTTGCCATATTTGCCCACGGGTGAAGCTCAATTAACTTTTGTGCAAGCAGGACTTCTTCCGAAGGATTTAGGGTTGTAGCCGAACCTTTTTTAATTGCGTTAATTACCGCTTTGTTGACGTCCTTATCGGCATAGCCTAAAACTGTTGCGCCTATTCCTCCTATGCTGAAATCCAAGTATTTGTTGCCGTCTAAATCTACTACTTCAACCCCTTTTGCCTCTTTAAAATATGTCGGCCAAACCCCTCTTGAAAACCTGTCCGGTCTTTTTGACAAAAGTTGAGTCATTCCGGGGATTAATTTAACTGCTTTTTCCTGCATTTGGAGAGATTTTTTATTGTTCATGGTTTTTCCTTTTTATAATTCTTTGTATTCCGATTTTAAAAGCGAGAATGTTACAATGTCAGAGTAATTGTCGCCCATTTTGAGGAAGGCTTTCTTTCTATATCTTCCTTCAAGTTTAAAATTGTTTTTCAAAAGTGCCTTTTGGCTGCCTATGTTTTCTTCAAAAACACATGCCTGCATCCTTTCGAGTTTTAGAACATTGAATGCAAATTTACAGACTGAATTTATTGCATTTGTTGCAACACCATTACCCCAAACGGATTTATCCCCAATCATATAACCGACATCCGCATGTTTATATATCGGATGAATTGGGCCTATTTTAATGTTTCCTACGTATTTATTTTTGTATATAATCGCAAAAATAATACTGTCGGGGCTTTTCTTTATTGATTTAACAAAGGCTATTGTGCTTTCAAGAGTATGTGTTTGCCATCTTGCTTCAAGATACCGATTAATTTCAGGGTTATTTAACCAATCGACATATTCTTGAGTACAATTTTCAATGTCCAGCATTTTTAAGCTTACATTGTTGTTTCCCTTTATAATTTGATTGTATTCCATATTCCCTCTATTTTTTTACCCAAAGGCTCGGCATAAATATATCAGTTTTTAAATTTGAAAATTCATCTGAAATTTCTTTAATTATATCCGAATTAAAATCCTCTTTAAATATTTTTATATTTTCTTTAAGTTGTTCAATATTATCAACTCCAAAAACAAGGTGCGATATTGCACTAAATTGCTTTACATACAATAGCGCAAGCTTTATTCTTGAGATGGAGTATTTTTTGCATAAACCATCAATCTTTTTTATTATTTTTCTTGTTTCCCCGTTATATTCAAGAAAGCTTGGAATTTCATTTTCATTCATTAAAATAAGGCCCTGAATAAATGCACTTCTTGAATGAATTTGAGTGGTTTTATTTTTAAGCGCAAGGTCAAAAATACCTTCTTTTCGCATTCTTTGGTCAAAAATGCTTGATGGCAGCTGCATAAAATCTACCTTGTCGCTTTCAATGCAGATTTTTGCTTCATCCGGATAATATACGGAAACCCCGCAATGTTTAATTTTTCCTTCCTTCTTTACTTCATACAAAGCTTCAAGCATTAAAGGATTGAATGCATACCTTGAAGAATGGAACATATATGCATCCAAATAATCCGTATTTAATCGTTTAAGCGACTTTTCAAGATGCTCTTTAATAACTTTTGTATAATCTTGTTCTTTTATGTTATCAAGCATATTAGGAGTGAATTTTGAAACAACAAATAAATTTTCCCTTTTGATTGATTTTTTCTTTAAAAATTCTCCCACAACATCTTCTGCGCAACCGTATGCAGCAGCGGTGTCAATGTTATTTATGCCGTTATGCATAGCATAATCAAGCATTTCAGTTGCTTTTTCGAGTGACGGTTTTTTTTGATTTCTTATTCCGTAGTCCATCCCAAATTGTACGGTTCCTAAACAAAGCTCCATTTAAGGCCTTTCTTATATTTGTTTGTTTTATTTTTTAACTGTTTCAACCAGATTATTATACTCTAAATCGGTATATAAGGAAAGCAAGATACAATCTTTATAATAATCATAAAGCCTGACAATCTGTTTTTAATTCCGATAGTGCATATTCTGACAAAAAAAAGAATTGATGCTTGATTATCCGGTGCAACATAACATTTTGTATAAGTATAATGACAAAATTACCTTTCTTTTCATCGCACTTTAAGTTTATGTATCTGCATTTTATCTCTTATTTATCTGTTTTCAATCACGGCAAGGTATATTGAAGTGACATTACCAATGTGATTGACAAGAAAAAACAGATATGATATATCATGTATGCTTTTAAAATAAGGAATATCTCGGGCATAGGAAGTATTAATGTTAAGTTATACCAATATAGCCGTCCTTGGCGGTACAGGAATGCTTGGCAGGGCATTAGTTGAGTATTTAAAAAATCAAAATATTAAAACTTTAAGCGTTGCAAGAAAAAATGCCGACATAAATATTGATATTACGGACAATAAAGCATTAAAAGACTTTGTTTATGATTACAATCCCGATTTAATTATAAATACCTGTGCTTATGTAAGTCATGAATTCTGCGATAATAATCCGCTTGAAGCATACAACTTAAATTCAAGACCTTCCGCTTTTTTATCCGAGTGGGCAAATGTTTTGGGATTTAAATATGTATATATATCAACGGATGGTTATTTTTTCGGAGACAAGAACTTAAAACACACGGAAAATGCTCCTATAAGACTTTTAAACGAATACGCAAGAACAAAATATATTGGTGAAATGTACTCTCTTACAAATAAAAACTCTCTTGTTGTTCGCACAAATATAGTCGGTTTTAGATATGATAAAACTTCCCCTTCGTTTGTTGAATGGGTTATTTGCAATCTTAAAAATAAAAAAGAAATGACTCTTTTTGATGATTATTATATATCAAGCATAAGCGTAAGACAGTTTACCGTTGCTCTGTTTAAAATTCTCGAATATGACCCCAAAGGGCTTTTAAATCTTGCTTCAAGTGAAGTTTTTTCAAAAAAACAATTTATAGAATGTTTATCGGAAAAACTCAACTGCCCTCTATATTCTAAAACAGGTTCAATCAAAGATATACAGGGTTCAATAAGACCTGATAGTCTAGGTCTTGATGTGTCAAAGGCGCAAAAACTCCTCAATTATGAGCTTCCAAATCTAAAGGAAGTTATCGAAGAAATTGTAAAGGAATACAACCATGTACAATAAAGAAATTTATATTTCGGGTAAAAAAATTGATATCAATTCGCCCGTGTATTTTATTGCCGACATTGCGGCTAATCATGACGGCAGCCTTCAAAGAGCAAAAGATTTAATCTACAGAGCAAAAGAAGCGGGTGCAACATGTGCCAAATTTCAACATTTTCTTGCTGATAAAATAGTTAGCGATTTTGGTTTCAAAAATTTAAAAACGGGTCAATCTCATCAGGCCCAATGGAAAAAATCTGTTTATGAGGTGTATGACCAGTACCATTGCCATAGAGAGTGGACTTCGGATTTAATTGAAACCTGCAAAAAAGCCGAAATAGAATTTATGACAACTCCTTATGATATTGAGGCTCTAAATCTTGTTGATGCTTATGTCGGAGCATACAAAATAGGTTCGGGAGATATAACTTGGCTTGATTTCATAGAACAAGTATCAAAGTTAAATAAGCCCGTTTTGCTTGCAACCGGAGCTTCATCTTTGGATGATGTTGAAAGGGCGGTTAATTGTGTTTTAAAACATAATAAAAATATTGTATTAATGCAGTGTAATACAAACTATACCGCATCTAAAGAAAACTATAAATATATAAATTTAAATGTTTTAAAAACCTATGCAAAATTATACCCCGATATGCCTCTTGGCTTATCAGACCACACATTTGGCTTTTCAACAGTTTTAGGAGCGGTCAGTTTGGGTGCAAGAGTTATTGAAAAGCATTTTACGGATGACAATACAAGATTGGGGCCGGATCATAAGTTTGCAATGAACCCAAAAACTTGGAAAGAGATGGTTATAAAAACGGAAGAACTTCAAAATGCACTCGGTGACGGGATAAAAAAAGTTGAAGATAACGAAAAAGATACAGTTGTTGTACAAAGACGCTCAATAAGACTTAAACACAACTTAGAAAAAAATCATATTATATCTAATGAAGATATTGAATTTTTGCGCCCCGCTCCAAAAGAGTCGTTTGCGCCCTATGAAGTTGAAGAAGTATTATGCAAAAGACTTAATAAACCAAAATTAAAGGGAGATTGCATTTTAAAAGGGGATATAGTTTGATTAAAACAGGATTGAAACTATGGAGCACCAACATTGATAATTATTTGCTTTTGTCAAAGAAATTATATGAAAAGGGGCTTTTTGACTATATTGAGCTTTATGTTGTCCCTGATACTTTATGTAATATAGAAAAATGGAGAGAACTTAACATTCCTTTTGATATCCATGCTCCTCATAGCGCCCACGGTATGAATTTGTCTTTGAAAAGCAATCTTGAAAACAATTTGAAGCTCTATGATGAAGTAAAAATTTATGCCGATAAATTAGATGCCCGTTATATTGTTTTTCATGGCGGTTCGGGCGGAGATTATAAGGAATGCGCTTATCAGCTTAAAAAAATCAACGACAGGCGGGCCCTTATTGAAAATAAGCCTTATGACACCTTAAAATTTGTTAAAGCAAAAAGATACACAGGTTCTATGCCCTGTGAAATAAAATATATTATAGATAATGCAAACTGTAAATTTTGCCTTGATATAGGTCATGCAATATGTTGCGCAAACTCCTTTAACATGGATATATTTGAATTTATAAAAGAATTTTCTTTGCTCGAGCCCTTAAAACTTCATCTGTCCGATATTGACATAAAAACCAAACTCGATATGCACCTTAATTACGGCAGAGGCTCACTGGATTTTTCCAAATTATTATATTTGTTTAAAAAAGTAAAAGACATAACAATTGAAACACCAAAAACCTCAAAAGAAAACCTTGATGATTTTATTAAAGATGTTGAATTTTTGAGAAAATTAAACGAACAGGCTTAGGCCCTATATTTCTTTTATTAACTTTCTCATATCTTCAACGGTTAACCAGCGGTCATTGTTTCCCGAATGATATTCAAAATCCGGAGCAACTTTTTTAGCGTTAGGATACCTGTATTCAATGTTTTCTAAATCAATTTGAGGAAGAATTATATAAAAATCTTTAAATTCAATGGTATTGGGGGCATCTTCTTTAGTAATCATCTGTTCGTGAATTTTTTCTCCGGGGCGAATTCCCACCTCTTTAATTTTTAAATTCGGAGCAATTGCACTTGCTAAATCGGGCATTTTCATTGAAGGGATTTTTTTAACGTATAATTCTCCGCCCTGCATATTTTGAATTGCTTCCAAAACCATTTCAACGGCCTGTTCAAGCTTAAGCCAAAACCTTGTCATTCTGATATCCGTAATAGGAAGCTCTTTTGCGCCTTCTTCAACAAGCTTTTGGAAAAACGGAATGACAGAACCCCTTGAACCTGCAACATTTCCGTAGCGTACGACGGAAAAACGGGTTTCTTTACTGCCCGAGTACGAATTTCCCGCTATAAATAATTTATCCGAGCACAATTTTGTGGCACCATAAAGATTTATTGGGGCGCAAGCTTTATCGGTTGAAAGCGCAACAACTTTTTTTATACCCCTGTCTATAGCGCAATCTATAACATTTTGAGCGCCGTATATGTTTGTTTTAATTGCTTCAAAAGGATTATATTCGCAGGCGGGCACTTGTTTTAAGGCTGCTGCATGGACCACTATGTCCACCCCTTCAAATGCCCTCATCATTCTTTCTTTATCTCTTACATCTCCGATAAAAAACCTCAATTTGTTTTCATAGGGCTTAAATTCAGACATATTAGACATCATAAATTGTTTAAATTCATCTCTTGAATAAACAATTACTTTTTTTACGTCGGGATATTTTTCAAAAACCGTTTTTATAAATTTTTTCCCGAAACTTCCCGTTCCGCCCGTAACTAAGATTGTTTTACCATTTAACAAAATTAATATCCCCCTTGAATAAATGCCTTTTTACTCTAGATTTAGAATAACATAAATATGTAACTGTAAACTTCTTTATTACAAAATTGTTATATAAGATAACTAAGGGACATACAGGTACTAATACGGAACAATCTTTCATTAAAACAGACTGCAAAATTTGTTTTTAAGGATTTATTATTTTAAGGTTTTGTTAAAAGACATTTGAAACTATCTTTTAACATAGCGGACATTACAGACGAGCGAGCGGGTGTTCATGGTGCCAAGCCTGGTTTGGATAGCAAGAACATAAAAGGGACTTGAACCATAGGTTCAACTGCGGAACTTTTCGAGCGTGGAGGAAATCCAAGACAGTTTCAGCATCTGAGTAGTACATAAATCCCATGTTATATTCTTGCGCCTGTAAGACCCTGAAATAAATTCAGGGTGACAGTAAAAGTGTAATGTTTTAGTACATGTGGAAGGTTTTTATTATGGAGTTTACTATCACTACATTTACTTCCAATAAACCTTAAAATCTTCAATTTGTTCAAGTGTCTTTTTATAGTCCCCGTTAAATCCGATTGCTCTATCGTCAAGGTATAAATACGCAGGGATTTTAACATTAGTCACATTTTTAAAATATTTATCTATTTTATTTTCCATCAACCAACGAGAAGCTCCAAGGCTATTTCTTGTAGTAAACAATATTAAATCATAATCTTTATTTAATTCTTCAACAAACTCCCTTGCGCCAAGTCTTATATCAGGCAATTTATTTTCATCATACTTGCCCTTATACGTATTTAATACCCCGTCTAAATCTATTAATATTGTTTTTCTTTTTTGCATATTCGCTCCTTTTTTGATGTTATAAATAAAATCAGCATTGAGATTAATAATAAAATTTTTGTGCCAACTTCCAAGCTCTATATGTACCTATATAGGTGGTAGAATTAATTAAAAAAATACACCAGAATAGGTGGTGTGAATAAAGTCAAAAATAACAGATATAACCGTATATTTAAAACCATCGGGGACAATATCAGAAACAGAAGAAAATTTTTAAAAATTTCTCAAGAAGAACTCGGCTTTTTAATTGGAAGTACAAGAAACTATATTGGTTGCATTGAAAGGGCCGAAAAGAAACCAAGCATTTCAATGGTTTCAGATATTGCAAATGCACTTAAGTGCAAAATTTGTGATTTATTTTCCGGACTTTGACCTCCAATCCATTTAACCCGATATATCGGGGAAGCATTTTAGATATTAGCATTATTATTAATAAAATGCAAGAAGATGCACAAAAACTCTATAGCGCCGTTTCAAAAGTCATTTATGAAACAAGAAAAAATAAGGGAATTAAATATAGTGACCTATGCTACGAAAATGACATTGCAACCTCTACTTATGATGATATTATAAATGCTAAAACAAAGGCGACTTTTTATAACATAGCAAAAGTAACAAGGGCTTTGGGGCTTAGTTTTGAGGAATTTGGAAGGCTGCTTGATAAAGAATTGCCAAAAGATTTATTTGATTTTGAAAAGTAAAGCATTCTTGAATTCGCTTATACTGTCATGCTGAACTAGAATGCGTAAGC
>CANRHZ010000030.1 GCA_947630535.1 Candidatus Gastranaerophilales bacterium
CTGCCGGTTTCAAGTTTTTGTTTAATAAATTCTTTAATCAATATGGGTGTAATTTCATTAAGCTTCATATCGCCAAAGAAAGGGTTAAGATGATTTTTTAAATAGCTTTCGTACCCTTCTTTTGTTGAAGGCTTGCAATTAACTTCAACGTGAAGGCGCATAAAGGTTTCTGCAGCTTCCTTAAATGTGATTTTATTATTGACCGCAACACCTTGCCTTAATTCTTCTGTCAATTTAGTGTAAGCCTTTTCGGCTTCTGCTTTGGTCTTAAAACCTTTTTTGATTTGCCTTTTGCCTTTGATGTCTTTGTAATCAAATTCCCATTTGTTTGTTGTTTTATTTTTTCTAAATGCCATTTGTTTGCTCCTAATTTTAATTTAACGTGTTTTTTGTGTTTCGTAAGCCCCATTGCATACTTTTGCAAACATGAATTTTTAAAATATCCACGGCACCGTGAGCACCGTGCCGGCACTGTGCCGGCAGTGCTTCCGGTAATATAATGTTATTCTATATTTACCGTGTTATTATTTATGAATTCATCAATATTTTCTTGTGAAAATAGTACTCTTGAACCTATTTTTATGTGAGATATTTTCTTTTTGTGTATCCACCGATAAAGAGTACTCTCTGAAATATGTAGTTTTAAAGCTACTTCAAAGACCGGATAATATTTATTGTCCATTCTTATTATCCTCCTTCTTTAAGTCTAATGCTCTTTCTGCATATTTTGAGTTGATTTCATCGAGTTTATCGCAAGCATTATTAAATCGTTCAGTATCAGATATAGGAATATCTTCGCTTATTACACGTTCAAATGTGTAGAAGTATTGATTTGCATGACCTTTGCGTCTATTGATTATAATATTATCTGAAACATTACTCTGTATATTCAAAAGATGTGTGGTTACACTTTTAGGACTTGAATATATTTTGTCAAAATTACGTTCTAAACCTAATTCTATGGCACATTCTTTGAATCTTTTATACAGTTCAGTAGAAGAATATTCTTGTTTTTTGTTGCATTGTTTTCCTACAATCTCGTTTAAAATTAAATATATAATATCTTCTTTTGTCGCAAAATCACTCTGTTGCCTTGATAATGCTTCAAATTGCTTTAATAAACTTTCTTGTGCTTCTTCGTTTTCTGCTATTTTCAATGCAAATTCGGCAAAGTCACCCATACGACTTTTAGTCTTAAAAAATTTATTTTTGTTTTCTTTAAGCTTTTTGATAATTTTTTGAAGTCTCAAGAGAACATAACTCATTATTTTGTCGCGGGTTTTGTCGGTACCATCTATTTGTCTATTTTCACTTTCAAAATCATCAAAGCGATGTAAAAATATGCATATTAAACGGTCTGCAACATCATCACGAGTGAAATGCGGTTTCATAGATGTCAATGCAATATAACAATGTACTTCAAAGTCAACTTGCTTATTTGTTGTGTATAAATCTCTCATTTTTATCACTTGACCGGTTGCAACTCTTGCTAATGTATCATTTATATTCGTTGTCGGTGAATCCAGGTTGTCTATTGCAAGTAAATGGTTGTTTGTTATCATAGCATTAATATCTTTGTAATCAGGCGTAAATTGGCTAACATTAAATTTCTTACCATATAGTATTTTTCCCATTCGCCTTATTACTGAGGTTTTGCCACTGCCTTTCTCGCCAATAAAAGCAAGTAAGGGTTTTGTCGGCATAATTGATTCAAAAAACAAGCTATAAAACCATATTTCAATTAATTTCTTATAATCCATATTGCCATTGGCTTTGTCCAAAGTTATTATTGCGTCAAGGTAATGCTCTTTAAAATAATCCTTATTAATGTCTGTATCTACTATATTAAAAGGTTTGTACTCTGGTATTTCTGCAAATAATACTTCATTACAGCCATTATCAACTTCTTCTATACTGTTTTCATCTATTTTTAACAAAGAGGTTGGAGTGCGATACAGATATAGAATAAAATTCTCTTTGTCGAAATATGCAAACCTATGTATATCAACATTTTTTGCATTATCGAAACAGTATGCAATTAGCTCTTGTAATACATACCTATAAAGTCCCTCAGCTGCATTTATGCCATTTTTTGTTAAATAATTTTTAAGACTGCGCGAATCTTCTGTGACTTGAATAATTAATTTTTCATTTTTCATGAACAAGTAATAACTGTTATTTGAAAAATAAATCATGCCTTTTTCTTGTATATCCGACAGTAATAGGTCTGTCACAGCACTTTTTAAAATATAACCTTTATGTATAGCTTGCAAATCTCTTACTTTTGCTTTTAAGTGCCCAACAGTTGCTTTAATAAATTCACATTTTTCTATGCATAATGTATTATCTATTGGAATATTTTCATTTCTCCCCTGCAAAACAGAACAACCTGCAATTTCTTCACTTTTATATGTGCTTTTAACGGCACTAATTCTGTCGTTTATTTCTTCATCTTGGTTATGTTGAGCAATTAATTTTATTAAACTTACTGCTTCTGTTTCTGATACTTTACAAACTTTCTTTAAAATGCCGGCAATAGCCATAGTTAAATAATGACGATTACCCTTTTTCCATTCAAAAAAAGCTTTTCTGATACATTCAGGGTATATACTAAGTTCTTTAAGTATTGGCAATATTGAATCATTGTGGCACATAGCTTGATGTATTGTTTCCAAAGGATTTTTAATGACTTTCATATTTATACCTTTAACAAAAGTATTTTTCTTTTGTGCGAAATAGCTTTCATTAATTGTATTTTCATTTTTAAACATTCCAAAGAATGGCAGGAATATGGCATTACCCTTATCCCCCTTTGGGAAAACCTCAATTACACCATTTGAAATTGGGCGGTTTGTTACACTGTTGATAACATTTTGAAGTATATTTTTTATAAAACTTCTTTCTTGCGGAATCAAAAAAGGTACCCAAACATGAAATCCTTTTGATTTTGATGTTTCAATAAGTGCCCTAAGCCCATAATCTTCCAGCAACTTATCTTGTAAATCTAAAGCTATTTTATACTTTTCTTCAAGCGATATATCTTGACAATCAATATCTATACCGCCAAACATAACTTTATCTTCCTGTCCTAATATCTCAGGCGTAACACCTAATCTTGTTTGTCCCAATAAGTGTTGTATTGTAAATTTGTTAAAATTTTCTTTTGTTATATTTTTAACCGTTTTAATCGTCTCGGCGCCCTCTGATTTAATAATCACTTTTGAAGCCATACTTAACGCCAAGAGAAGTTTATTGTATTCTTTCATAAGAATTTTCTCCTTTTCTTAACTGTGTACCAACAATAAAAGCGGTTAATTCGGTTAATAAAATTTTTTAAAAATTTTTATTTTATTATTTTCTTCGTTTTATATTTTTTTATTTTTTATTTTTTTTATAAAAAATTTAATAACTGTATTAACTGTATTAACCGATAACCGGCGGTTTAGATTCGCAATTTAGGTAAATTGTATATAGTAAGCCTTTCCTTATTTGTCATATATATTTCCTTCGCTTTAATATCGTTTTAATATTAAGGTTGAAAAAATATATTCGATTTGGTAGAATATATTTATGAAAAAAATAAATAACATAGAGGAACAAATAAAAACACAGTTCCCAACATTATCAAGGGTTTTTGAATATTGGTATTTTAATAAATTAAAAAAAATTAATGTTAATAAAAACCTGATTTCACCACCTAAAAATATGCTTAAAAGACTTGCAATAAGTAAACAAGAGTTTTTTGATATATATATAAAACCATATAAAACCCTCTCTAAACAAGATTTAAAAACAGTTTTTAAAATTTTAGCTCCAGAATTAATTGAAACATATACCGGGATAAAGTTCGATATGCACAAAACCATCCCCTTTAATGGTGAATTAAAATATGATTTATCATCAGTACGTAAAGAAAATGCTCTTTCTTGGCTGTTATTTCAGGTTGATTTACTTGGTATCTTTAACCTATCACATGAGCTTGAGGAATTTTTAAGCATACCGTATCACCAATGTTATTACTGTGGTAAGCCAAATTATTATAAACGCAATGGCAAAATTAAAAAATTTAATTTAAGAGAAGTTTTTTGTCATAAAAATAATTGTAAAAAAAGTTCAAACCCCGAAAAACATGATAATTGCTGCTATGCTAAATGGGCTCGTAGAAGAAAATCTTTAGAAAAAGCATTAATAAATGCTAAAAATTTAGCTGCAGATATTATTGAAAATTATGAAGACAACAATGCAAGTTTAGAACAGACGACCATTCTGGATAATAAACTTAATAAAATTTTCATTACATTTTGTGAAAAACAATATCAAGAAAATTTAAAAATTGATTATACAATACAAACAATAAATACAAAAGCTATTAATTTGAGGAAAAATAACTTGTAATTAATTCTCTGCTCGCAATACACCAACCACAAGCAAAAATTTTTTAAAATATGCCTCAAACAAAACCGGTCTTTTTGTTTATCTCTTTGTATATATTCAAAAACAGGGGCGCTGATACTAAAAAGGGGAAGGTTTAATTAGTTTAGAGCTTTCGGCCAAATACTATGATAAATGTTTAAAAATATTAACCATTCAATAATGATAATAATTGTACCAACTTTAAAACCGAGATTAGATTTATCTATAATTTTAGCCGTATAGAATGTTATTAATAATCCAAAAACTATAGTAATAAATTGAAATATATAAGTCATTTATTCCTCTGTGTTGACAAAATAAGTAAAATCCCCGACGGATAAAGAACGGTATCCGAACAACTCTGTTTTATTACCTTTCATATCTTCAATTTCAACAACTATATTTATATTTTTCGGGTCACCTTCTTTTATTTGCCCATTAAATATCAATGTATCTTTTTCTATATTTATCTGTTTAATTTTAATGCTTTTAACCTTAATGCCTTTGTAATATTCATGGCTCAATAATAATTCCGTATCCATGTCAATTTGCAAAGTGTCATGAATCGTAACGTCTTTTGCAAAGGTGTCCCCTGTGCAAAAGATAAATAAAAATAAAAATGTAATAAATTTTTTCATTAAATTTTCCTTATTCGTTTGATATTTCATTACCCGGACTATAATTACCTTTGCCATTTGGAACAAATCTAACAGTACGAGTCCTAATATCTTTTTCCCCTTTGACGTAATATTCAAAAATAAATGTTATATCTAAGCTGTCGTCATAATATTTTTTTATTTTCATATCAGTCAATATAATTTTTGGTGTGTCAATAGAAGCTAACATCAACCGCGGATGAAATAAATAATCTAAATGTGGTTTTCTGATGTAAATAATTGATTTAGTAATTAAAATAGATATTATTAAAGTAGCGATAATTAATAAAATGTTTTTCTTATTCATAATTTAATCCTCATCTACATCTTTTTCAACACCAGGAAAATAACCACCTGAACCATTTTGTTCAAATCTTATTGCTCGTAACTCAAATTCTTCGTTTGACCTTTTCCCACCACGATAATTAATTGCAAATACAACATCAATAGCATCATAATATTTGCGTACTGTAATGTCGGTTAATACTGTTGCCATTGCACCCCGTGTATCTAATTCAAGATTTGGTTGTAATGTGTATTCGGTTTTAGGTATTATATGAGCTGCAAATAATAAAATTACAACTGTAATTATTGATAAAAATATTAATATCAGGTATTTTTTCATTTATATATTCCTTTAAATTTTATAACTCTGAAGAATTGCCAAACTTATATAAAGGTTTTTCTTCTGTGTATGTTGGTCTTGAGTAATCGTAAGAATCCCTATTGTAATTATTCTTTTCATTCATGTGCTGATAATACATCTTTTCAGCTTGTTTAGGATTTTCCATTACCTTGTCAAGTGTTTCATGACTTCCTATGCTTTGTTCATATTTAATCTGTTCATAAGAATAATATGCATAACATTGGCTTGATGAAAAAGCAATAATAAATAACAAAATTAATAGATTTTTCATAAAAATATCTCCTTATTTTTATTCCATAATAACGGTCATAGGTATTTTTGAATTATCGAGCGAAGGCTTGTTACTGATAGCTTTCAAATATTTATCTTGTGCTGCTTTTATAGTGCTTTGTTTTTTGGCAACCGTAAAAGTTATTTTTTCATTTCTGTTTGTAAAAGCAGTGCCTTCCGGTAGCGCATTTTGAATTGTGCCTATGATTTTTCTTCCGTCAGAACAAGTTAAATTAAATTGCCATATCGGCATACCCCTAAAGTTCCCGTTATCTATGCAATGTGTACCGTTTTTATCCGATTTAACATCAATTACAGCTCTAGCCGTCATAGGGTCATAATAGCTTTTCCCGCTAAAAGTTTCATTATAATCATCGTATTTTGCGGTTATATTTGAGCTACAGCCTGTTAAAATTAAGGGTGTGATAATTAATAATCCTAATTGTAAAAATTTTTTCATCTGCCATTCTCCTTGATTTGTATAGGAAATATTTGACAAGCCTTGCGCCACGCATTTTCTTGTAAATATTTACTAATGTTATTACAACGCATTATTTTTTCATTTTTTTGATAATAAGTAATATAATCTTGTTCAGAGGATAATTGAAAACAATATTCCAGAACACATTCAATATATGCAAGTTCATCGCCTACATAAAAAGCATACCCTCTTTCTTTGCACATTTCAGAATATGCTATTATATCTTCAACTATATAATCAACTTTCGGATATAACTTCTGTCGTGCTTCATAAGGAGCAATTTTAGCTATATATTGCTTTGCGTGATTTGTTAAATATTCCTTATTATTACTTGAATAATTAACAAATCCAAAGACTATTCTTAAAAATGTTATTACAATAAGAATTCCTGCACCTGTTAAAAAGTATTGAATTATTTCCATATATTACCTCTATGAGTTTTGGTGGTTATATCCTTTTATATTGCCTATTAAGAGAATAAAACGCACGGTCAGTTTGTTCATATATTTGTATATTAACACGAAAATATAGAAATGAGTAAAAAAGATTTACAAAAATTTGGCAGACGACTAAAAGGGCTAAGAGTGGAGCGTGATTTAACCCAGCTTGAGTTGGCTGAAATTCTTGATATGTCGCCTAATTTTGTTGGTATGATTGAGCGAGGGGAAAGAAATACAACCGTAGAAAATGTGTTTAAAATTGCACGTGCGCTTAACATAAAACCTTCTAATCTGTTTGAAGAACTTTAATTGCTTTATTTAGCTTCTTGTTTAATGTTCTGAAATATATGTAATAATCGTCATTGCTTTTGTTTAACTGCAAATCATCATCAATAATATTAGAATCACTTGCGAGGGCGCCGTACTTCAAGAACACTTGCAAGTCGTATAAAATCATTCTTGCATTTATGATATTATTTTTGAGCTGCTTTATTTCGTTATTTTCACACATAAAAATTACACCTTTCATGTTTATACGTTTATAACTAGCTGCTTTATGTACAAATTATAAGGCGTCTTAAGAATTCTGTGTATCCAGTTAATTTTTATGAGTAGAAAATATATGTAATAAAATATTAGTAATGATATTAAATTTAATCATTGATTAAATGTTCAATTTTTATTATTAAATTTGTTATCCGGCGCAAAGCAAAATAATAATCGATGTTGTCTTGCATTTGTAATTCATTATCACCTATGCAAGAATCAGAAGCCAAAGCCCCTAATCTTGCTAAACACTTGACCTCTAATAAAAGGTGTCCCACTTCTCGCATTGTTTCTTCTTGTTCTTCATTCTTAACTTCTACCATTCTTCCTCCTATGAAATCGCATAAAAAAATTTTATCGAGAAAAAATTTACATATAAGTAAGCAGCATTAAACTTTTGCAAAAGTTAGTATCTTTACCATATATTATCGAAGGATGTTTTTATAAGTTTTGATGACCTTTGTTCAATCAATTTTATATTGTCTTCAATATTATTGCTAACTTCTGAAATTTGAGGAATTAGCAATCGATAATTGTAATTGTTAAAGAATCCTTCATCTTCTAAAATTAAAAGTTTATCTTTTAATTTTTTGTCTTTTAATTTATCTTGCATTGATTTCGTTGTAAAAATTAAATTCCCAATTTGCTCAATGTCATAATCTTTATGCGATTGAGGAATTAAATGTTCTATAGTCAATAATGAATAGTCTAACGCTATTTGCGAATGTAAATAGTATTTATCAATTGTTTCTAAAATATATCTTACAAGTTTTCTATTTGACTTTTCTCTTTCTGAATATCTTACTTTTTGTCTAAACTTTTCTTTAAATTCCTCAAAATTTTGAACATTATATTTTATACCATCGAATGTTAAATCTCTTAATATTGAATTTTTATCGGTTTGTATACCAAGCATACTCTTTAAATATTCTCTGTAATGAGATCTAATTATATTGCCAGGATATGCGTATATTACATTATATCTAAAATGGAATTTGACAGCAGTTTCAATAAATTTGCTAATATTCTTTATGCTCAAGTACCCATTAGAAAATTCCCTTAATAAGTACATAACAAATGACGTATGAACTTTAATATTAAAAATTTTCATTGTTTCAAGAGATTTAGCGATTGATTTAACATAATCATTTGAAATTTCATGTATTTCATTAAGTGTAGATTGATTATGTACCGCCAAATAATATTTGATGTTTTCTTCTAGATTTTTAAGAAATTCATTTGCTTTATTTACATCTTTGCAAATAATTTCTTTTTTTATCACGTCAAATAAAGCATTTTTAGATATTTCCTTTGGTATAATTGATTTTACATATGCTTCAATATAATCAGAAAAAATGCTTGATTCATAATTTGAATTTAATTTTTCTTGTATTTTATTCCATTTGGTTAAAGGCGAATCTGTATCAAGAGTTCCTTTTTTTAGCAATCTCAAGATATAACTTTTTGTTTTATCAACTGTATCAATAGATTTACCTCTATCATTTAATGAATCAAAAACAATATGTGCACTTTCTAAATCAACTAATTCAACTGCAATAATAGATAGTTGAAAAACTTTCTCTCTAAAATTATATAAAATTTCATATTGCTCCTCTTTGTTTTTACCGTTCGTAATTTGCAAGAGAAACTTCACAATTACACTGTATGCGTTTAAGATAGAATTTTCTTCCTCCGTTAATTTCTCTAATTCGTTATTACTTAAAGTTTCCGGACTAAATGTTTTATCAAAAAGTCTTTCCAAAAATAATTTACTCGTTTCTGATGTTATGACATGTCTTGTATTTTCATCATCGTCTTTCCTAACAATGTAATTGTTATATGTCCCATTACTACTTGAAATTATTTTATTTTTTTTAGTTTCATCACTAAAATCTTGGGCTATTTCATAAAAAGACTTACTTAAAGCCATCAAAATTAAGAGTATTGTAGTCAATCGCTGTTGTCCATCTACAATACCTTTAACATCTTTTCTTTCATTATCTTCTTGCTGGTATATATATAAAACAACCGAACCAATAAAATAGTTAATAGGATTTTCATTAATATCATTTAAAAAATCATTGACTTCCTTTGCTGACCATACATATTTTCTCTGAAAACGAGGTATGCAATAATATGAGTTTTTTAATAGTGTAGTAATTTTAGTATTAGAAGCATCAATCTTCATAAAATTATCTTCTTTTGACACAATATCTTCAGATTTTATATTTATCATCTCGCCTCCTTATTTAGTATCTCTAAAACGTATTTATTATTCAACCAAAAGCATTGTTTGGTTAATTTTCTGCCGTCTGGAAGTTCGTATGTATCGGCTTTGTTTTGTCCGTGCGGTCTTACGTGGCTTACTCTGTTAAATGATTGTCCCGGCAAATTATTAAAATCACGTCCTTTTTTATTCGTTATTTTAACGCCTTCTTTAATTACCTTAACTGTTTCAGCCCAAACTTTATGAACTTCTTCGATGTCTTTTACAGGCATGTTCCAGAATTTAACTTTATCTAAATATAATTCATTATTCTTATCAAACTTGAATATGATAAACATAAATTTTGTAGAAGAAAACAGGTTGTACATAAATGAATCTTCCCATTCTTCTTTAATAATTTCAGTAAATTTAAAGGTTTGGAAAGACATACTTTCTTTAATGTTCTTATTACTATAATTTACACGTATTGTTTTGGGAACAATATTTGCTTTCTTAAATTCTTCCGTTGCTGCAATGTTTCCTTTTATTCCTAAAATGGAAGCTATTATTCTTTCATTAACATTTTTCATTGCAGGGTTAAGATGAAATTCTCTAATTAATTCTTTTTGTGATTTACCGAAATAGGGTTTAATTTTGTTAATAATGTAGTTTTCAAAACCTTGCTTTTCGAGTTGCTTCTCATTGTCAATTACTGATTCTTCTTTTTCCTGATTCAAAACGTAATTATTTAAAATATATGTCATGTAAGATTGTTTAAGAGAATAGGCCCTTTGATTAGCTTTAACAGTATTATAAGGTTGTGGCCTTAAATCTTTTTCTCCTCCTGCTCCTTTGCGGCAAGCTCCAAGGTATAAGGTATCTCCCTCTGATAATTCATGGGCTTTCCCTTCTCTTATTTTCTGAATAATCTTTTCCCAATCCTGTTTAATAACAATTAAATCTTTTTCAGGATATTCATATAAAAGAGTTTCTAATATTTTAAAATCAGTAACGGGTACATCTTTAAAATATTCATAATACATTAGCAAAAGAGTTTTGTTTTTATGCCAAAAACTACTATCCTCAAAAGACTTATTAACTTCTGTCATATAGTCAATAATATTTAATACAAGTCTTTCTTTTGCTACATATTTATTTGATTTGTTTTTTATGCATGGAGTAACTTTTAATTCAACACCTAGCTCATTAAAATCAGCTTCTGCACGGCTATTGACTTTTCTTTCAAACCAACATTCCTCAAACATTTGTCCAACGTTACCTTTATTTTTAGCCGTTCCAAGTCTTCCTGTTGTGTCAATTTTACCAAAAGGAATGTTAATAGCTTCTTTTGATCTTTTTAATAATTCCGCTTTTGAATTGTAACGTTTTTCTTGCATGGTTACCACCCCGTTAATTTTATGGTAACATAATAATGGAGTAATACAAGAATGTTAAGTCGTGGGAAGAAAATAAGAGTAGTTGAATTATTTGCCGGCGTAGGAGGTTTTAGGGTAGGTCTTGAAAGAAGTTCTGATTTATTTGAAACAATCTGGGCAAATCAATGGGAACCTGGAAGAAAATCTCAATATGCCTATGATTGTTATACGAAAAATTTTGGTAAAAATCATAATTGCATAAATGAAGATATTGCATTAGTTAAAGACCAAATTCCAGAACATGACTTACTTGTTGGTGGTTTCCCGTGTCAAGATTACTCTGTTGCAAAAACAGGAGCAAAAGGTATTCAAGGCAAAAAAGGTGCTTTATGGTGGGAGATAAGAGATATTGTAGAAGCTAAAAGACCTAAATATATTTTGCTTGAAAATGTAGATCGCTTATTAAAATCTCCTGCAAAACAAAGGGGGAGAGATTTCGGCATAATCTTAAGATGTTTGTCTGACTTAGGTTATGCAATTGAGTGGCGTGTAATAAATGCTGCTGAATATGGTTGCGCTCAGAGACGCCGTAGAACATTTATTTTTGCGGTAAATGAATCAACTGATTTTTATAATCATTTGGCAAATGAAGATAAGTTTAATATCATAACTAAAAACGGATTTTTTTCCGGCGAATTTTTAATTGATAAAACAAATTTAAGTATCAACAATATGGAAATTTATACTATTTCACAAGATAAATATAAAACTCTTGATGTATTCTCTGACAAATTTGCTGCAAGATTTAATAATTCAGGTGTATGTGTAAACGGAAAAGCATACACAATGGAAACTACTCCAATTATGCAAACTCCAATAACATTAAATGAAATATGTGAAGATGGTCCTGTTGATAAAAGATTTTTCTTAAATGGTAGCACAGATAAATGGAAATATTTAAAGGGTGCTAAGCGTGAAGAAAGACGGCGCCCTAACGGTGAAATATACTACTACACAGAAGGTTCAATGTCTTTCCCTGATAGAATGGATTTGCCAAGCAGAACAATGCTCACAAGTGAATCTTCTTTAAATAGAAGTACACATGTTATTATAGATAAATTATCGCAACATTTAAGATTATTAACTCCAACAGAATGCGAAAGACTTAATGGATTTAGAGATGGCTGGACAGACACCGGTATGCCAGAAAAATTCAGATATTTTGTTATGGGCAACGCTCTTGTTGTTCCTTTAATTGAAAGAATGGGTTCAAAAATGTTGAGCATAATGGATTATACAACTTCTATTCAAGAGTACGCTATAGCATAAACATAGCAATTTATATATTTAACTTAATGGAGAGGTTATGAGTTTTCTTACTGAAACAATAGAAAAAGAAATTTCTGAGAAAAAAGGACATATTATAACAGATAATGTCATACTTTCAATTGGAGAAATTGTAAATTTATACAAAGATAAAGATTTAAATTTAAACCCTGATTTTCAGCGCTTTTTTCGTTGGAACAATGAGCAGAAAAGTAGATTAATTGAATCTATTTTTCTAGGTTTACCCATTCCGTCCTTTTTTGTTTATGAGGATAATAACAGTATATGGGAAGTTCTTGATGGTTTGCAAAGGATTAGTTCTTTACTACAATACATTGGAGAATTAAGAAATAACAATGGTTTAATAGAAGAACCATTAAAACTTGAAGGATTGCAATATTTATCTTCTTTAGAAGGTACGACTTGGAGTGATTTATCTGAGAAAATGCAGAGAGGTTTTAAAAAGAATTCATTACCTTTTATCGTAATGAAAAATGAAACCACTGAAATTAAAAAATATCAATTGTTTCAAAGATTAAATAGAGGAGGTTCTACATTAAGTGAAGCGGAAGTTCGAAGTTGTATTATCTTGATGGCTCCGCATGGAAAAGAGTTAATGCAAGCAATTGATACAATGGTGGCAAATACAGATTTCCAAAATTCAATATGGTTAAGCGATAGAAAATTAAAAGAAAAAGCAGACTATGATTTAGTAATAAGATATCTATGTTTTGAACATACAGAAATAACTGATTTAATAAAAGTTGTTAATGTTGGCGATTATTTAAATAAAACAATTTCAGAACTGGCCTCACAAAAATTAGATTATGTAACTGAAATTAATCAATTTAAAAACATATTTTTTAATATAAATCAGCAATTATCTAAAGATGCTTTTAGACGATTTCAAAAAGACTGCGATAGATTTAGCGGACAATTCATTATGGCTCAGTACGAAGCAATGATATATGCTATTCTAAAAACTAAAAATTGTAATAATTTAAGAAAAAAATTAGAATCATTGTCTCTTAATCAACAGTATTTAGATTATTCTGTTGGTGGCATTTCGGTTAAAAGTCGTTGGAATAACATATTAGAGTTGGCTAGAACAACATTTGAAAATGAATAAAGAATTATTTTTTAAAATTTGTGATGAAGAATTAACTAAAAGAATTAAAGAGTTACCTGTATTAGATAATTTATCTACACTTTATAGTAAACAATCTTTTATTCTTATGATATACGCGTGTTTTGAAGGATTTATCAATACAGTAACATTAAATTTCTTCGAATTATTAAAATACGAAAAAGAGAAAGGTAAAATATTAAATGCTCATTATGATTTTTGTGTAGATTTATATTGTAAGAAAAATGAAACGGATAAAGAATCGTTTAAAACTTTATGGAAAAAATTTAAATCATTTAAAGGAAAAGTATTTCATGAATCTAACAACAAATTGGTTGATACAAATGATAACTTAGGCTATGATGTCTTTAAATACATATTATTTATCATTAATATTTCTGAATATAATGTTATAGATTCAAAGTTTTATTCTAAGTCATTACTAGAGCTTAAAAGCAAAAAAGAAAGAAATTATTTGTACTATAAGGATATAATAAACACTTTGTTGACAAAAAGAAATGATATTGCTCATGGTAACTCTAGAGTTTTTGAGAAAGATTTTTTAACGCAAGAATCAATTGAGAATTTTTCAAATGGTATAATTACCTTGTTAAAACAATTCAAAAATGATATAGAAGAAATTGTAGAAAATGACTCTTATATAATGTAGTTAATTATGTTTATTCAAATTCGCTTAATTCTTCCCAATCGTTAGGGTTGCCGGTTCGTTTTAGATAACATTTACCGCCGTCTATTGCGACCTTACCACAAGAACAAAATTTAAAATCGTGTACGCTTGTTGATTCTATTATATCACCGTAATGTTTACACTTAATCCTGTTTCTTATAATTCTTCTTTCCATAATAAAATTCCCTCATTCTCACAAAATTATATCGTGTAAGAATCACCTGTAAGCTCTCTTGTTGCAAAAGTTAGCAATTTATATTTTCCTGAAAAATTACGAAATTTTTCTGCGGCTCAGAATGAGGTTGGCTGTTTATGTTTTTGTCCCCTCCCCGCCCCTTTGAAGTGGCGTTGAGTGGACAGATATAAAGGAGGAAGTTGTATTTGAGTTGCGAAAAAGTTACAAATATTCTGATAAACAAATATAAATTATGATAAATAGTGAGAATAAAATTCGTTTCTAATTCATGCACCGCAATAAATAGAGATAAATTCTGATAAATTGTGGTTACATCTGAAAACCCTTGAGAATAGGGCGTTATACAACTTCTAAGCAGAGGGTCGAGGGTTCGAATCCCCCCAGGCGTATTTTTTTATGCGTAAGCCAGGGCTCAAGGCGAGTCCTGATGAAGGACGAGCCGGAGCTATTGATGGGCGACAGGGTCGCCCATTCGAAAAGGTTGATAACCTTTATCGAATGGGGCAGGCAAAGTCAGAAACGAAGTTTCTGCGTGCCGTTTAGCAAAAACCTTTTTTTAAAAAACATAGTGAACAAGTCTTTGATTGCACAGGCGGAAAAATGCGCAAGCCGAAGTGAAGCAAACGGCTTGCGTTAAGCAATTTTACGATAAATTAGCACCATAACAATATTACAATATTAAAGCGTGCTTATTCAAAGAGGAGTACTTATAATATTATATAGAAGATATGCACTTACCGCTTATGTAATACAGGTTTTCAATTTATATTTTTTCACAAATATATCATAGCACCGCATTATAAAGACTAAATTGCATTCTCGCTTTATTTATACAATTTCAGACAATATAAATGAATTTTACATATATACACAAGATTTGGCATTTCCCGCATAGTCTTTTTAGCTGCTTATAATACAGATATTTTATTTGGAATAAACCTGACAAAATTTTAGGATAAATAAAATAACAATTTTATAAAGAATGAAAATATCATAAAATTATTAATTATTTTGCACACATAAGAGCAAAAAAAATTATTTTCATGGTTTATATTTCTACTAATGCAATTACAACGCAATTTGGAGGATTTAAATGAGAGTATCACCTATTACTAACCATTCTTGCAAAAGAAATTCAAACCTTAAAGCATCAAAATGCAAGGGCAATATAAGTTTCAAAAAGTTTTTTAAAAACAAAGACGAAATATTGGATAACTTGCCGCTTGCAGCTGCCGGGGACAAATTTATAAAACAGGAAATAGATATGACCTTGATACCCGGACTTACAATGTGTTGGGGAGGAGATACCGATTACAGAGGAAAAATCTATGCAGAACTGGATGAAGAATGGATAAATGAACATCCTTGGTGTAAAGAAGATTACGATAGACTAAGAAGGTTGGTTGATCCCGAAACGGGAAAAAAGATAGATCACTCACCATCACACCTTGAGGACCCAAAAATATACCGAAAGTTTATAGGTATAGTTAGGATGATAAATATTTTATATAACCCGGAAGATGGTTCGCCCATCCTTAATGATCCGGAAGATGAAATAAGCAGAGCCCCTCGTAAAGAAGAAGAATATACATCCGAACTTAAAAAACTCGGATACGACTGGCGCTACTAGTTAAGATTTGTTACAAACCTCTGCAATTTTGAGCAATTAATTATCTTCTATTGCGTTGTAATTTATGTGAAGTAATGTGTAAATGGCTTTTAAATGGCATTTAGTGTAGACAAATTAATTCCGGGCATAAGTTCATGTGCAGATTTTGCCGCAAAAAGGTTTGCAAAAACCGAAACGGTGGATGTTCTGCCTGCGATACAAAGAATTTCATCCTGCAATATGGATGGAATATATGAACGTCTTTTGACAAAACTGCCAAGCGATTTTCTTCAAATTGACGGAAACAACGTTACGTTTGCAAAACCAAATTTGCTCAAGGAAACCCTTATATTTCCGTTTTATGACCTTCCTTGTATAATTCTTGATTATGCCGCAAGAAAATTAGGTATAGAGTCCCTTCAAAATTCTAAACTCTTAACAAAATATAGAAACGGTTGCGAAAATAAAAAGTATGAAAGGGCAATGAGGGGGCTTCTTAAAAACGGGAAGAATTTTATTTATGATAAGGCAAAAAAATATGGTATAGAAGATGCATCCGTCATAAACGATTTGGCGCAAAAAAATGCCCGTATGGACAATCTTTTAGAAGAATTGGTAGAGGAAGGCTTAAGCCCCGAAGAAGCGCTCAAAACAATAATACAAAGGGGCGAATACAGTAATGAATTTGGAAAAATCAGCAGCGAAGTTAAGGATGATTTTCACAAGATAATAGATTTAAATTTTGCCAAAGATAAAGCACATTACCACACACCACACGAAAGAACGGTTGTCCGTATTGTATCGGGTACAACCGCAGCTATTATGCTCGGGAACGATTTTTACAATAAATCAATCCTGAACGGAATGAGTGACGAGGAAGCAAAAAAAGAAGCAAAAGGGAAAAGAAAACAAGAAATGGTTGCAACAGGGATGGAAGCCGTATCTCAATATATGTTTTTAGGGGCATTTTCGGGCTTTGCAAATAACTCGAAATTCGGTGCACCAATCATTAATACCTTGCTTGGCATATTTTTCCATATTACTTCAAGATTAAGCACGGGCCGTAAAATAACAAGAATGAAGCTGCCCGATAGTGAATACACAATTAAAAATCAGCCATCAATGAAAAAATTTGTCGAAACTGCTAAAAATGGCGACAATGTCGAATATAAAGAAACAATAAAAGAGAAAAAAGAAAAGAAAAAACATTTACTAAGCCTTAAAAATCTGGGGCTTGCTTTTGCCGTTTGCGCAATAGGCGGCTTTGGAATAAATAAACTCACATCCTCTAATTTATACAACAAAGCCAAAGAAAATATCCTAAACACAGACTTTGCAAAAAATATTATGAATAAAATCCAAAAGTTTACAAAAGATGAACTTTGGATTTCCAAAGAGGAGTTAAACGAATTTACAAACATCCTAACGGAAAGCGGACATGCATCCGTAACAAATACTTCCGCCAAAAAGCTTTTACACAGTTTCAACAATTCGAGCAACATTAAAAAGTTTGTCAATCGCGACGGAAGTACAGTAGATAAGATTTTTGTCGGCAAATACGACAAAACAACCAGAATTCCGTTTACAAATGTTGAGATTACAAACCGTGAAATACTCAATATGCCGCTTGCACCTCTTAAATTTATACGCAATATTCTGGGGTATCCGTATAAAATCTTATCCGGATTGGCAAACAAAACAAAAAACGGAATATGCTCAGTCCTAAAGATTGAAAGCACAGCTAATAGCGTCCAAAAAAATTCAAACAAATTAAACGCTTCTTCAAGCGTTCAAAAAATTGCCGAAGATAATGCATCAGGCATGTTAAATACTCTCCTTGACTACAAAACAATGCTTGATAAAAACGGCGGCAGGGTAACCGATAAGTTTATAAAAGATTACTTAAAGCATTATGAAGATATTATGCTGGGTGCATTAAACTACGAAACCCAATCCAAGGTTAAAAATACCGCAATCGGAAAAACTACCCAGCTGCTTGGAACAGCAGGCTCTATTTATTTTGCAACAACAGACGATTTTAACCGTACCGCAAAGCAAACAGGCGATAAGGATAAAGCGGAAAAAGATGCACGTTTAAGAGGCATAAACAAAATAATAAGAATCGGAACGCAAATTGCCGTATTAGAATTGAACGATGTCTTTAAGATTTCTTATGCAAAGAGTATACTTGGCGCCGGCATAATAACGGGAATTTGTACCATACTCACAGACTCAATTTCAAGGGTATTATCCGGTATGCCGTTTGTTAAAATGAACAAAGAGCAGCTTGAAGAATATAACAAAAAACAAAAAGAAGGGCCGCTTAAAGGCTACTATAGCGCACTTGATAAATTAACCGATTAGTCTTAACAATTTAACAAAATAAAAAAAATATGGTAATGTCATTTTGTTAAAATTAAGGTAGTTTTTTAATGAGTGAAAATCGTCCTGTTTGGAGTTCTTATCTGAGTTTTATTATTGCAACAATTGGCTCTGCCGTTGGTTTGGGGAATATTTGGCGCTTTCCTTATATTATGGGGAAAAACGGCGGTGCGGTGTTTTTGATAACCTATCTTTTAATAATAGGGCTAATCTGTGCAATACCTTTATGTGTAGAGCTTGCGGCGGGAAAAATTTATAAATCGGACATTATAAGCATATATAAAAGCATTGATAAAAGACTTACGATTTTTGGCTATTTAACATTAATCACGGTTGTTCTTGTGCCATGTTTTTATTTTGTGGTCGGAGGGTGGATTTTAAATTATATATGGATTTTTGCGACAAATAATATACCGAACGATTTTGGTTTGTATTTTAATCAAATGAATTTAAATCCCTGTCTTGCCCCGATATTAAGTCTTGTATTCCTTTTTATAGTCGCAATCTTCCCATATAGGGGATTAAATAACGGTATAGAAAAAGCAAACAACATAATGATGCCGCTTTTTGCGATTGTATTAATTATACTTGCGGGATATTCAGTCACCCTTCCTAATGCAAATCTTGGGCTTGATTTTATGTTTAAACCTGATTTTAACGCATTTAGCGGTAAAATGGTACTTGCGGCTTTGGGGCAGGCTCTTTTTACTTTAAGTATTGGTTTTGGCGCAATGGTTGCTTACGGAAGCTACCTTAAACCTAATGTAAATGTTAAAAAATCCGCCTATCAATTAATATTTTTTGACACACTGGTTGCCGTTTTATCAGGGGTTATGATTTTTCCGATTGTTTTTTCTAACGGTATAGAGCCCACGGCCGGTGCTTCTTTAGCGTTTATATCCTTACCCGATATTTTTGTTAAAATGCCCTACAGTAATTTCTTTGCCCTTTTATTTTTCTTTTTATTGTTTTTTGCTGCCGTAACTTCCGGCATAAGTCTTATGGAAACCGCCGTAAGCTGCTTTATAGACCACTTTAAATACAAAAGAAAAAAAGCCGTCATTCTTACCTCACTTATTATAGGTATAATTAGCATACCCGCTTCTATGTCTTTTGGAATAATGTCTGATTTTAAAATATTTGATAAGTCGTTTTTTGATTTTCTGGACTTTTTCACATCAAACATAATGCTTCCGTTTAATACGCTTGTTTTATGCGTTGTTGCAGGATGGATAGCAAAAAATATTTATAAAGAAGGGTTTCAAAACTCACGTTTCGGGAAGATTTTAAGTTTTATATTAAAATTCATCCTTCCTCCCGTATTAGTCCTTGCGCTTGTAATCGGGCTTTAATATGTAAATTCGAAAAATAATTAAAATAAAACGGCAAAACAAAATGACAAGATACGAACATTTACCAATATATAAAGCAGCATACGACCTTTTTATAGCAGGAATTGAAATGACAAAAAATTTCCCTAAAGATTACAAATATACTCTCGGGGAAAACTTTCATAAAGTCGCAATGGAGCTTATAAAGCTTGTCTACAAAGCAAATATGACGCAAAATAAAAAAGATATTATCAAAGAAATACTTGTCCTTACGCATGAAATCGGGGTTTTAATCAGAGCATCGCATGACTTAAGGATAATTTCAAAAAATAATTTTCTTTCTATGATAGAAAAGCAAAATAATATAGAAAGGCAGGCTACAGGTTGGCTAAAATCATTTGAATAAATGCGGGAGTTTCTTATGCTTAAAAAAGCAAAGAAAGAGTGCATGATTATCTCGTCGACGGCGGTTTTAAAAAAACCGAAATCAAAAACAGGCTTTTTGAATCACACTTATAAATGATACGTCATAAGGCGCTTTTAAATTTGTGGTATCGACCGTCATTAAGCGTTCCGGTAACTACTGGTCGGGCTCAGTCATTTCTTCAGGAGCCAGCGGCCTTGCATGGAAACAGAACATGAACAATGGGAACCGCAACAGGAACACACGCTCGAATTCGAACTACGTTCGCTGCCTCAGGAGATAAAATTTTCAAATGATTTTAGTTTTTTATTATGACAAGAGGTATAAAAAGAAGATATAAAAATGTAAAGTTAAAAGAAAATTTCACCCTTGAAGATTTATACGAGGCCTACTTTGCATGCAGAAAGAAAAAGCGAAACAAGCAAACGGCAATAGAATTTGAATTTATGCTTGAATCAAACATGGCAAAGCTATATGACGAACTTAAAAATAAAACTTATAAAATCGGAAAAAGCAGTTGTTTTGTAGTTTTAAAACCAAAGCCAAGGGAAATATGGGCTGCAAGTTTCAGGGACAGAATAGTTCATCACCTTGTATATAACTGTATATCAGAAAGGTTTTTATCCCACTTTATATTTGATATTTATAGCTGCATAAAAGAAAGAGGGACATACAGGGCAGGGCTCAGAGCAAAAAAATTTGCAGCATCCGTAACAAATAGCTATACAAAAAAAGCCTATTATCTGAAAGCAGATATTAAAAACTTTTTTGTTTCTATAGATAAAAATATACTCTACAACCTTGTAGTGGACAGAGTGCCCGAAATATGGCTTCAAGAACTCATAAAACAAATAATTTTTAACAATCCGAAAGAAAATGCGGAAATTTTGTCTCCAAAATGGAAATTCGACCTTATTCCAAAACATAAAAGTCTTTGGAATAATCCTAACGACAGGGGTTTACCTATAGGAAACCTCACAAGCCAATTTTTTAGCAACATATATTTAAACAAGCTTGACCAATTTGTTAAACACAAATTGAAGTGTAAATACTATTGCAGATATGTGGACGATTTTTTAATCATGGATGAATCACCGAAAAAATTAAACTTCTGCTATAAAGAAATAGAAAAGTTTTTAAATCAGGAGCTAAAATTAGAGCTCAATAAAAATAAAAAAACCATAAATCTTGTATCAAACGGGATAGACTTTGTCGGATATAAAATTATGCAAAACAGAATATTTTTAAGACAAAAAACAATAAAAAAAATATTTGGCATAACAAATGAATTCAGAAAAAATATATTTGATGTTAAAGAAGATGAGCTTGAAAGTTTGTATGCAACATTTAACAGTTATCTTGGACAATTAAGACCCACAAACGGATACAACTTGAGAAAAAAGCTTTGTGAAATTATATCGTTCCCATATTTCCTTCATGACAATAAATATACCAAAATTAAAAAAATGTATGTTCCTATGAAATATTGGAAATATATAGGGGGCGACGAAACGCTGCAATTTTAAAATTTAGTAAACTTCTCTTGAACAAATTTGTAAAATTTCATCCTCGGAAATATCGACAACATTCAATTTAAGCGCAATGATTGAAAGTTGAAGTCTGTTTGTCACATTAAACTTTTTTAAAAGAGATTGAACATGAATTTTTGCAGTGCATGAAGCAATGAAAAGTTGTTTTGAAATTTCTTTGTTATTAAGCCCCATGATTACAAGCTTTAAAACTTCTTTTTCTCTTTGGGTAGGAGGGATGAAATTGTTTTGCATTGTGGTGTAAGCCATTTTAATAATTCCTTTTTAAAAGCTGAATACAAAATAATTATTACCACTAAATTTAAATAATACAATTTTTTTAGATTATGTATATTACCGTTTACAAATAATTTTCAATCTTTACAATTCGAAACATTATATCTTGTATATTTTAATAAGCTATAATACAAGATACACTTATGTTTTGTCAATTTGTATTGTTTGCTTTTAAATTATTTTATTATTTAAAATAACAAAGATTTTTACAATTATTTTTTTGTTTTTTGAAACATTTCTTAATACTTTATTGGTAAAGCAGAAAAATTAGATACTATAACGCATATTATCATTCAAAAATTCATTGTTTGAAGTTCAATTAAGTTTTTTTAAAAAAAATTTAAAAAAAAATTTTTAAAAAATCATTTAAGATTTTTTAAAAATTTTGAAATTTTGCGCTTATATAACTAAGTTA
>CANRHZ010000031.1 GCA_947630535.1 Candidatus Gastranaerophilales bacterium
TAGAGATGAACTTGCTTCAATGTATATAAACCGCTCTTTAATGGATATAACCACAGGCGGCTATTGGTCCGGTTCCGTCATTTCATCCGGAGCAAGCGGTTTAACTTGGAGACAGATTATGCAAGACGGGCTTCGTGACATGCTTCCCCGTTATACTCCGGATGCCGTTCGTTGTGTAAAAAGATAAAATCAGTAATCTCCCGCTACCCCTTTTTTGGGGTGCGGGTTTTAGGTTGCAGAATTAATAATTGCATTGACTTTTTTTAAATTTTTTAATATTATTGAGGGGTCTTACAGTTATTCTCATTTGGAATAGGATAGGAGAAAAAATGAAAGTAATGAAAAAACTACTTGCAGCTACAGTTGCATTTTGTGCTTTTTCTTCCGTTGCCTTAGCTCATGATGCACAAGGTGTTAAAACAGAAGCTTATGCACATCCTACTTTATTCAAATCACAAGCTCAAGTTCTTGTAGATTCTGAATATTCAAATTCTGCTTATCTTACAGGCGGAAAAATTCTTAAAACAAAACATGACAAAATTAATGTTGGAAACAAAGACAATGTCTATGTTAAATCTTGGGCAAAAGATGTTTTAAGCCTTATCAAAGACAGTCAATTAAAATCAGGCCAAACAACATCATTCAACCCCAAAGCTCCTACATTAAGAAGCGAAGTTGCTACAATGCTTGCTGAAGGTTTAAACCTCGAAGTTCCAAGCAACTATAAACCATACTCTGATATTACTGATGCATACTGGGCAAAAGATTGGATTTATAAAGTAACGGAAAAAGATGTTATGATTGGTTATCCTTCAGGTGTATTCAAACCTGACCAACCTATAACAAAAGCTGAAGTTTTCGCTACTATAGCTAAATTAATCAATGTTGACCACTCAACAACCCAAGTTCCCACATACAAAAATCAACAGTTAAAATACATTCCTAAATGGGCTTACGGTTGCACAAATGAAGTTATTGCTTCGGGTTTATTAGATTCTGTTCCTAACACGGAACAAATTCTTGAAGGCGAATACTTATCAAAAGTTCAAGTTGCACACCTTGTTGGTGCACTTAAGAAAAATTATGCTCAACTTCAAAACGGCTCAGCTGCCGGTTCTTCTGTTGCTGGCGGTTCACTTTGCGGTGCTACAACCGTTAAAGTTAAACTTCTTGACAGATTATCCGCTAAAACCTCAAACATAGGCGACTGGTTCACCGCTAAAACAACTCAAGCTGTTACGGTTAACGGTGTTTCATTCCCCGAAGGTTCAATCGTAAGAGGTGAAGTTGTTGCGGTTCAAAGACCGGGAATTAAAGAACCCGGATATATTAAAGTTCAATTCAACTACATCAAAAACGGGGATGATAAACAATGCTTACCTAAACAACTTGCTTCAGCATCCGTTGATGACTTAAAAAATCCTAACATCTTAGCAAGACTTCTCGGTGCTCCTCTAAGCATGGCAGGAAGAACAGTCGGTGTTGTTGGCAGAGGTGTTGGCGCAATTGCTAATGTTACAGGTAACGGACTAGAAGAAGTTGGTGATGAATTAGCAGATACTTTAACCGAATCATTCACGCTTCATCCCGGCAGAGGTGCTGCAAGCTTCGGTAATTCCGTTGTAACAGTATTAAAAGGTACATTTGATATTACAAAAATTTGTGCTTCAAGTGTATTTGGTGTAATTTACGAAGTGGGCGACGAGTTGGTTTACGTTCTTGTTCCTTCACTTTCAAATTCATCAGCATTGAATCCAAATGAAGAAATAACAATTGTATTCTAATTTTTGAACAATAAACTATTTAGTCCTTCAGCCTTTTGGTTGAAGGACTTTTTTAATTATTGCCCTAGTTTAATTTGCATGATAAACTTAGATATGTACGAAATAAGGAGTAAAACAATAGTTAAAGATGACGTTAAAAACCGTGAACTTGTAAATGAGGGCATTAGAGCCCGTGAAGTCAGATTAATTGATGATGAGGGACACAATCACGGTACTGTTCCCACATCTAAAGCCTTAGAGCTTGCAAAAGAAAAAGATTTGGATTTGGTTGTTGTTTCACCTAATCAGTCCCCGCCTGTCGCAAAAATTATTAATTGGGGCAAATATAAATATGAAACCGAAAAACGTGCAAAAGAAGCAAGAAAAAAGCAGCATGTTGTTGAAATTAAAGAAGTTAAAATGCGCTATAAAATTGATACGCACGACTATGAAGTTCGCTTGAAGGCGGCAAGAAAATTCTTATCCCAACAAAACAAGGTAAAGCTTGTTGTAATGTTAAGGGGCAGAGAAATGCAACACAACAAACTTGCATTTGACCTTGCAAACAAATTTTTAGCCGATATTGAAGATGCTAACCCTACAATTGAAAGAAACCCGATGCTTGAAGGCAAAAATGTAGTTGCAATTTTGGCTCCGACTTCTAAATAAGTTTTATAATAAATAAAATTAAGCCTTTATATTGAAGGCTTAATTTTTTGCTATTTTTTCTCTTTGAATTTCCGCTTTTAGAGTTTTGAGTGCAAAATTCAACTGTGTATCGTTATTTTTTTCCATATCCTCTTTTGTAATTCTTATTAAATAATCGGGCGTAATCCCCTTTTTATTTATATCTATATCAAGCGGGGTCAGATATCTTGCAATTGTAAGGTTTATACCCGTATGGTTCGGCATTTCAAATACCTTTTGTACAAGACCCTTTCCGAAGGTTTTTGTCCCTATAATTATGGCTCTTTTGTTGTCCTTAAGGGCTCCCGATACAATTTCAGAGGCCGATGCCGATTCCGAGTCCACAAGTACTGCCATAGGTTTATCATAGATATAGCCTTTATTTTGGGTTTTATAAAGGCTTTTATGCCCTTTCCTTCCTTGAATTGATACAATATTTTTGTTTTTCAAAAACAAATCCGCCACAAAAACGGCATTATGAAAAAGCCCGCCCGTATTCCCTCTTAAATCAAGAATAAGCGCATTTGTGTCTTTAACTTTGTTTATTGCATCTATAAATTCAACGGGAGTTTCGTTTGATATAAAACTTGAAATTTTAATATATCCTATGTTTTTGTCTAAGATGTCCGCTTTTACGGTTTTTATTTTAATTTCCGCTTTATTTATGTGTTTTGTGTATTTTTTATCTCCCCTCAAAATTTCAATATCAACCGTTTGTTTATTTGGGTTTTTTATGTAGGATGCAACCTGAAAAAGGCTTTTTCCGTTTGTATTTTCGCCGTTTACTTTTAATATTAAATCCCCCGCCATTATGCCCGATATATCGGCAGGAGTTCCCTTTATGACGTTAATTACTACGATTTTTCCCGCATCTGCGCTTATATTTATCCCTATTCCATATATTTTTGAATTTATAATAGAATTTTGTTCTTCAAATTCTTTTTCATCCAAAAATTTTGAATAAGGGTCATCTAAGCTCTGGAGCATTGAATTTATCGCAACTTTTGCGTCCTCATCATCCCGTATTTTATCAATATACCTTTTTTCCCATCTTGTTATATCCGAACCCAAAAAGCTTCTGTCCCAATAGTTGTTTTTAATTGTATTGTATGAATACAAAAACAGTTCTTTCGGGGAAACTTCTTTTTGTGTGCTATAGGTTTCTTTATTATCTGTTTTGTTAATATCGGGTAAATTTATTGTATATTTTAGTGTTATGAACAATAAAAATACGGATACCAAAGTTAAAATATAGTGTTTTTTGTTACTACCTGAAAACATATTCTCTTTCACTTCAAATTTATTTTTTCTTCAGGTTAATTCCGTTTGGCATAAGACGGTATCCCCCGCCGTATATTGTTTCGATGTATTTATTTTTACGGGTTGAAATTTTATCAATTTTTGCCCTCAGGTGTCTTATATGCACCCTGATAGTATCCACATCTTCATTTTCGTTATATCCCCAAACTTCTTTTAACAAGGTTTTTGAGGACACCATAGTTGAATGGTGCTGAACAAGCACGTTTAAAATTTCAAATTCAATAGGGGTTAATTTTGTTTCTTTATCTAAAATTCTAACCGTATAACTTTCTGGAACCAAAGTTATATCCCCAATTGTTAAAAGCTCTTTTACCCTTGTTGATTTTAGCCCCCTTCCCGTTCTGTTTAAAAGGGCAAGAACTCTTGCTTTTAATTCTTCGGGTTCAAAGGGTTTTGTTATATAATCATCCACCCCCGAATTAAATCCTTTTAATTTATCATCCAGAGCACCAAGTGCCGTTAACATAATAATAGGGATATCTTTTGTGTCTTCATTTTGCCTTATTTTCATTGCAAGAGAATACCCGTCTACATTTGGCATCATAACGTCAATTAAAACAAGGTCTATATTTTCCTGTTTTAAAATCGCAAAACCTCTTATGGGGTCATCTGACGTATAACAACTATACCCCGACAATTCAAGGTTAATTTTAATAAGCTCTAATATGGCTTTATCATCATCTATTGCAAGAATTGTTGTCATAGAAAAATTTTATAACAAAATAGGAAAATCGGATTATTATTTTTTTGTTAAATAATGTTAAAATTATTGAATTCCATACAAATTTTTGACAACTTTACGTTTTTCTCTTATAGTGTAAAATGTTAAAGTTGGCAATAAGATAGCAACAAATTTATTAAGGAGGACTATGAATTGGCAGTAACTACACCCCTTGGTTTTTCTGAAACACAATTAGATGTTAAACCCAAAAAGTATCTTGGCAGACACGTTTTAGCTGAATTTTTTGAATGTGACCCTAACGTATTAAACAACCCCAAATTAATAGAAAAGTTTATGGTAGAATCCGCACTTGAATGTGGTGCCACAATAGTTGAAAAATGTTTCCACATGTTTAGTCCATACGGTGTTTCGGGTGTTATCATTATTTCGGAAAGCCACCTTGCCATTCATACCTGGCCTGAGCTTGGGTATGCCGCAGTTGACCTTTTTACATGCGGTGAAAAATGCGACCCTAAGATTGCTTATGAATATTTGAAAAAATGTTTCGGTTCAAAAAATGCCTCATATTCAAAGCTCATGAGAGGAATTTTGGACGATAAGAATTTATCCGTTGAGCAAACTCCTTTTTATATTAGCAAAGAGGACTGATAAAAAAGGATTATTTGATTATGACATCATACAAAATTGAACCTATGATGCTCTCTCACCTTGATGATATTATGCAGGTCGAACAAAAGTGTTACGGCGCCCATCATTGGAGCAGAAATTCTTTTGTGTCGGAGTTGGATAATCCTTGTGCCAATTATATTGTAGCTCTTATAGAACAAAGATGCGTCGGATATATGGGATTATGGCGCATATTTGATGAAGCGCATATCACAAATCTTGCCGTGCATCCTGATTTTCAAGGAAATAAAATAGCGCATTCATTAATAATATCTTCAATTGACTCCTGTTATAAAGATAAAATTAAATATATGACGCTTGAGGTCAGAAAAACCAACGAAAAAGCCATACACCTCTATGAAAAATTCGGTTTTAAGTCTTTGGGTTTAAGAAAAAAATATTATCAGGATAACGGTGAAGATGCTCTTATAATGTGGACGGAAAATATTTTTAGCGAAAAGTATAAACAAATATATGAACAAAACAAAAAAATATGCCTTAATTCGGGGGCGATTTTATGAATAAGCGCCTAAAAGGAGAATTTGAGGAGTTCATTTACCATGGAGAAAAAACGCCTTTTTCATTCGGAACTGTTGCGGTCGTTATTTTTTGCGTTGTTCTTTTAATTTGTGCCACTTTTACAAAAATTGATTTTTCACACCCCTGGTTTACATTTTCGGGTGGTGATTTTTCACTTACTTCAAGAAGTTACCAACTAATTCCCCAAATTCCCGTTGTCATATTCACATCTGCAATTCTCGGCGCAAGGTTTGGCGCGGTTGTTATGATATTGTACCTTCTTGTAGGGTTTTTTGTTTGGCCCGTGTTTGGGTTCGGGGGCGGAGTCGGATATATAAAAAGTCACTTTTTCGGATACATTCTGGGATTTATTATTGCAAGCATATTTTCAGGAAGAATTTTAAGCACAAAATACAACCTTAAAAATATGATATATGCAACTTTAATAGGGGTTATTTCAATTCATTTGTGCGGTATGTTCTATTCTTTTGTATTAGGATTTTTCAAAACTTCATACTATGCGCCATCATTTGGAGTTGTATGCGTTCAGGTTATATACGACGTTATATTTTCTTTTTGTGCCTGCGCTATTGCAATTCCCGTTAAGTATCTGTTTTGGATAGCTATGAAAAATGAACCCAAAAGATTGAAAAATAAAGTTTAAAAATTAAGGCTCGTCTTTTTTCTTCATTCCTATGCTTAAAATTCCGTATCCAAACTTTTGCTCGATTTTATCCCATGCAAAAGAAAGCTTTCTTTGCTTTTTTACTTCATCCGATTCGAAAAGCATTAATTGAACATCCTGTGTATTAGAAAGTTTTGTAACGCAAACACCGGATGAGCGGTATACAATACCTTCTTTATAAATTAATTCAAAAAGATTGTGCATTTCTTTGTAGAGTTCAAATTCACTGTTTTTCGGGGTTTTAAATTGCACTTTTTTATGGTCGCATCTAAAATCTTTGTACCTTAACATAATACTCATAGAGGATGTGCTTAAATTGTGGTGCCTTAATTTAAGACAGACTCTGTGCAAATGGTTATTAAGCTCATTTATAATAAAATCTTTATCGCTTGTAAATTCTTTAAAAGAGGAACTTTTTGAAATGCTTTTTGGCGGGGTGTAATAGTCAATAACGGGATATACGGAAATTCCGTTTAATTCATCTTTTAATTCTAATCCTCTTTTTCCTAAATTTCTTTTTAAAAAATCATAGCCGCAAATTGAGTATTCCTTTGCGTTTGAAATGTTGTGTTTTCTGAAAAATCTGTGCAAATTTTTTCCTACCCCCCAAACTTCTTCAATCGGGGTATTAAATAAAATTTTATCGAGGTTAAATTCGTTTATTTCATATACGCCAACGTATTTCGACGGGAGATTTTTTCTTGTGTTGTTTTTTGCAATTTCACTTGCGATTTTTGCAAGGGTTTTTGTTTTTGCAACTCCGATTGAAACCTCTATTCCTATTTCGTTTTTTATTTCTTTTCTGATTTTATCCGCAATTTGAGAATAGTCCATTTTATATAGCTTTTTAGTTCCTCTCATATCAAGGAAGGCTTCATCAATAGAATACGTTTCAAGGCTCGGGGTGTAATCGCTTAATTTTTTCATTATTCTTTTTGAAATTTCCGAGTATTTTGAAATGTTCCCCGAAAGATAAATAACATTTTTAAACTTCTTCTTTGCCATAAAATAGGGAAGCCCCATTTGAATACCCAAGTCTTTTGCCGCATTTGACCTTGCAACGATACATCCGTCGTTGTTGCTCAACACACAAACAGGTTTTCCTTTAAGATTGGGGTTAAAAAGTTCTTCACATGATACAAAAAAATTATTGCAATCAACAAGTAAAATCATTTTATATCTTTCTTATAACCCCGATAACTTTCCCAAAAACTTCAAGTTTAAATTTTGGCCTTATATTTTTATAGAGGGAATTGGCAGCTTCAAGCCAAATGTTATCCCCCTTTTTTTTATAAGTTTTTATTGTATAGCTGCCGTCCACATCGGCTATAACAATGTCCCCGTCTTTTATATCGTTAGTTTTTTTAACAACAACCATATCTCCTTCATAAATTCCAAGCTCAATCATGGAATCTCCCGAGACATTAAATAAATAGGTAGAGGGGCTTTGGATATCAAATTCTCTGTCAAGAGAAATTCTTGTTTCTATGTCATTTTCAATTAAGTTTTGAAATCCCGCCCTTATGTTTGATATAAAAAGAGGGGCCCCTTTTTTGTGGTTTAAAATTTTGGTTTTGGACAACTTTTTTAACGGTATTTTTCTCATATTAATATTTTCCGTTATTTTTATTGAAAAATCAAACCCGTAATTTTATATTCTTACCTTGTTAAAGCTCTGATATTCTGATAAACTTAATTTGTAAAAAATAAAAAGGTGCAATTTGGCTCAATTTATAGATAAAGTTAAAATAAAAGTTTCATCAGGATCCGGCGGAAACGGTGCAGTTGCCTGGCATAGAGAAAAATATGTGGATAAAGGCGGCCCCGATGGCGGAGACGGGGGAGATGGGGGTTCCGTTTATTTTGTTGCGGACGAAAATTTAACCACCCTTCTTGATTTTACATATAAATCCATCTTTCAGGCTCAAAACGGAGAAAACGGCGGAATAAAAAACAGATACGGAAAAAACGGAAAAGATATATATATCAAAGTTCCTCTGGGAACAATAGTGAGAGATTTAAAAACAGGCAATTTAATTGCCGATATGAATGAAAACAATAAAACTGTCCTTATTGCAAAAGGCGGAAGGGGCGGAAGGGGAAATGCCAAGTTTGCAACCCCAAAATCAAGAGCCCCGCAGTTTTCCGAACCCGGAGAAGCTTCCGTTGAAAGAGAGCTTGAACTTGAATTGAAATTAATTGCCGATATTGGTTTATTGGGCATGCCAAATGCAGGGAAATCAAGCTTTATATCAAGAATTTCATCTGCCAGACCAAAAATTGCCAACTACCCTTTTACAACTCTTGTTCCTCATCTCGGTGTGGTAAAAACACCAGATAGTAACAGTTTTGTGGTTGCGGATATACCGGGGCTTATTGAAGGAGCGCATTTAGGGGTCGGATTGGGGTATGAATTTTTAAGACATGTTGAAAGGTGTAAATTTTTTATACACGTTGTTGATATTATGGAGCCTGATCCGATAGAAAATTACAAAAAAATCAATAAAGAGTTGAAAAAATATTCTAAAAGCCTTTCAGACAGGTTTCAGATTGTAATGTTAAATAAGGCTGATGCTATTGATAAAACCGTAGCAGAAGGTATTAAAAAGAAAATGCTTAAATACAATAAGAATGTTTTTGTTGTATCTGCGGTAACGGGAGAAAATATTAAGGAACTTTTAGATTTTGTTTACAAAAAATATAATGAAATTCCGACTCCCGATTTTGACCTCAACATTACTGAAGATACGGGTTTTAACGATAATGACGACAGTGAATTTGAAGTTTGCAAACTTAACAAAAACACATACTTTGCAGATGGTGGTAAAATAAGAAGATTGGTAAGTGTTACAGATATAAAGAATTTAAGACAGGTAAGAAGGCTTGCGAATATTCTTGATTCTATGGGGGTATTTACGGAACTAAAAAAAATCGGCTTAATTGAAGGCGATACGCTGAATATATCCGGTCTGGAGATGATATATACAGGCGAATATGATTAGATTTTCTTCATACATTTGGTTGATTTTTTAAAACATAGATGAAAAATAAAACAAATTATAAGAAAATACTAATATGATATGAAAGATGCGTTCTTTTATATCTTAAAGTTACTAAAATGAGTAAGAATAAAAATGGGATTTGACGAGAAAGATTTAAACAACAACAACAACAACGAGGACATACTAAAAGAAGAAACTAACTCTATTTCATGGGAAGAACTTCTTGCGGCAGAAAAGGACGTTGATTTAGATAACGTAATTAAAAATGCATCAAAAAACGAATCCGTGTTAATGTCCTCAAATGAAAATATTTCCCCCGAAGCTGCACAAAACCTTCCGTTAAATGATGTGCAGGAACACATTGGCGAATACGTTAATAATATTCAGGAAGATAACGACATTGTTTCTTTTGGCTCGGACGGGCAAGCGGTTGAGCCTATTGATGATATGGATTTATTATCGGAGGATATTGAAAATATTTCGCCAAAAGAAAACATCCAAGATGTTGTCGACGATGAACTTTTATATCTTTTAGACCCTAATAAGGACAAAAAAGAAGAATCAGGCAAACCCGATAACAAAGAAGGTGCTGCATCTGTTGATGAGGATGGCTCAAAAACTCAGAATGCTGAGCCAGAAATTCAGTTGTACGAACCAAAAGAAGGAAGTTCCAGTCCTGAAACACACTCAATGCAATTTTATCCTAATGAAACAAACACAAAAAAAGCCCCGATACTTCTTATAATACCGTTAATTATTGTGGGAGTTATTTTAATATTTTTAATTATGTTTTTTGTAAATCCTGCAAATAAAGATGCAAATAGTGCAGATTTGGCTATAAATGAGGAGTCGAACTATAACGCTCAATCTGAAAATAATCTTGATAATGATATTCAGCAAGCTGAAGAACTGGTTGAACAGGTAGAAAGTTTGCCCAAGAAAAATAACGATAACAAAAACAAACTTGTGGTTTTTGTTCCGACAGGAGGAAGGGTTAATCCCTTTGTACCTTCAGCATTGTTTGATGAAAACGGCTTTATGGCAGTGGGTGCAGATTTATCCACTCCGCCGGATACCAATCCGAACGACCCTGAAGCAATTAAAGCAAGAAAACTTTTCTCTATCGGGGTATCAGGTATAATGTATGACCCTTCTAAGCCGTCTGCAATTTTAAAATATGACGATATGGACTATTTCGTTCAAGCAGGCGACAAAATAGACAGCTATATTGTAAAACAAATTACAAAAGACTATGTTGCAATTCAAAACGGAGCAAATGTTTACAAGGCTTATGTCGGAGAAATGTTTACTCAGGATGAAAAAATATCCGCAAAAAATCAAACCTTGATGATGGGTAATTCAAGACAATACATATCATCGGAAGATATTCAGGTTAGTACCAAATAAATTATAATCAGGAGTTAAATAATATGTTCAAGAACAAAAAGAAAGGTTTAATTCATACTGCATTAACTGTTGCGCTTGGAATTTCAATTGTACAATGCGCATGGGCCGGATTTGATATGAATACGGATAAGCTGGCACTGCAAGCTGACGGTATAAATGTCTTAGGTGCGGGCAGCGGCGGTAATTTATATTTAGAGGACGGCGAAACTTTTATTATTGATGCCAATAGCCCTGAAGCAGTCAGTGTTCCTTCAACTACAAGGTTGACAGGAAACATCCAAATAGCAGGTGATAGCAAAAAAGTATCAATAAGCCTTAGAGATGCTGACGTTAAGCAGGTATTAAGAATGTTTGCGGATAAGGCGAATATGAATATAATCTTCCACAACTCGGTAAGAGGGGAAGTCACGCTTGACCTTAAAAATGTTTCTATAAATACTGCTCTTGAATTCGTTCTTGATGCTTGTGAACTTACATATATAAGACAGGATAATAATATAATAATTGCTTCCAAAGAGGCGGCAAAAGACTTAAGTTATGCAAGACAGAATTTCACAACAATTCCCGTTAAATATGTGAATGCTCAATCTATTGCAAACTTCTTGAATAAAAGTATGTTTAACGGCAAATATCAGGGTGTTTCTTCCGTTCCCGTTGTTGCGGTTAATGCTACCAAAAACGAACTTATGATTTTTGGTACGGAAGAAGATGAAAAACTTGTAACTAAACTTTTATCAAAACTTGATGTTAAGCCAATGATGAATGTGTTCCCCGTAAATCACATTTCTCCTCAAGAAATGGCATCAACCATTTGTGATACCATATTGACGGATAAATCTGAAGGCGGAACGAATAACGGGGTTCAGGTTGATACAAAATCAAGAACAGGAGCCTCAGAAGATGAAATTGAACTTGGTGGCGGTTACGCTGCTTGTGTTGTCGGCGAATCAAACGGACAAATACAAAAATTTGAAGATTCGGAAGATTTAACAAACTATGTTTCTAACCCTCTTATAGTTGCATTTTATCCTGAGATGGGTACTGTTGCAACGTACGGCGGTTCAAGAGAACAGGTTAAAATGATTGAAAGCTTTATTAAGCTTCACGATAAAAAACAACCTATGGCATATATTGAATTATCATTAATTCAATTATCCGAATCAGGTTCTAAACAATTCAATACCGAATGGAGAATTTGGACTCCCGTTGGTAACTTCTCATTCAACAACAACGGTTTTGTTACAGACCCCTGGGGACCTACATTCTTTAAAGGACACTCTTATTCAATTTTGGATGATCAGGGTAATCCCTCATATACGATTAATAAACCTGACGGCTGGGGACCTATAGTTATGTCATTAAACTATCTGGTGTCAAACGGTAAAGGAAGGGTTCTTGCTAATCCTAAAGTTATGGTTACTAACGGTAAAAAATCCACAATTGATTTGACATCCGATTATGTAAAATCTGTTAAACAGGAATACGATACTAATTCAACAACCGCTGTTGCGCAAACAACATACGAAATAGCATCCGATCAAGGTATAAAAGTTGAAATTACACCGTTTATCTCTCCCGAAGGGTACGTTGTAATGAACTTAAAACCTGACTATTCAACAATTAAAGACCAGAGAGAACAGTATACTCTCCTTACCAGAAGAAATCTGGAACTTGAAAATGTCAGAGTAAAAGACGGTGAAACTCTTGTACTTGCCGGTTTAATTCAGGAAGATGAAAGACAATCCGTTACTAAAATGCCTGTGTTGGGTGACCTTCCCGTGATTGGGCCGTTCTTCAGACGTTCGACAAGTGATGTTGCAAAAGAAGAACTTGTTATCTTAATTACTCCTCACATTGTTTATTCAAAAGACCAGATTGACAATCTTAAAGCAAAACAACAAGAAAACCTTTAATCCAAATCTAAAACAAAATGAATAACGAATACTTATCTAAACTTTTAAATAAAATAGATTTAAATCTTGTAAAAAGGTTTGAGCGGGCTCAACTTGCATCTTTGCATTTTGTGCCTGTTGTCATACAAAACGACATATTTTATGCCGCTATTCCTCAAGATGCGAATAAAACCTCAATAACAGATTATGCAAAAGATGTCTTACAAAGTGACAAGATTGAATTTATAATTTTAACGGATTCAAATTTTAACAGTGTTTTCCCTTCGATTATGGAAAAAGTTTTCGAAAACAATGATAACAATATTGAAGTTGTTGAAGAAGATGATAATCAAAAAAATGAGTATCGTGCGGAAAAGCAGTTTAAAGTAGGGGATATTTCTCAGGTAAAATCTCCTCAGACAAAGAAAATCGGACAAATACTTGTGGAAGAAAGGCTATTAACCGAAGAACAGGTTAATGATGCTCTGATACAGTCAAAATCAATGGGGCTCCCTTTAGGTTCAACTCTTGTTAAATTGGGCTTCATCACAATTAAACAACTGAGAGACGCTCTTGCTGCGCAGATGCAAATTGATGTTGCATCCGAAGAACAACTTTCTTCACTGCCTGATTCAATGGCATGTCTTTCGGATGACTTTGTTATGGAACATAAAGTTATTCCTCTTTCTTTTAATTCAAAGTCCTTAACCGTGGGTATGGTTAATCCAAAAGATACCGATACCATAAATCAAATTATTGGTATGACAGGCCTAAAACCTGCTATTTTAATGGTTACATCTCTTGAATTTGAAAGATATATGGAACAATACCATAAAAAACATGGTATTCAGCCCGATAAGGGACAAAATGCAAGTAAACAGGTAAAATCAAAAAGCGCACTTGAAGCTCTTACGGAAGAAATTTCCGCTTCACAGGATGCTCAGGCAAACCAACCTCAAACTCTATGGCAAAGGGTTCAATCCGATATTGATGATATAAGTTCGGATGCTGCAAGGTATGCAAACCTTATTGTTACACAGGCAATTGATTTAAGGGCTTCCGATATTCACCTTGAACCGAGATTGGACGGGTATGTCACAAGGTATCGTATTGACGGCACATTGATTGAGGTTGTTAAAATTCCTTCAAATTTGGAAAATCAAATTGTTTCAAGATTTAAAGTTCTTGCAAAGATGAATATAGCAGAACATAGGCGCCCCCAAGACGGTAACTTTACCATTAAATATAAACAACTTTCATACGACTTTCGTATAAATTCTCTCCCTGTTAACGGCAGAGAAAAACTCGTTATAAGAATACTTGCTCCTTCTATGACGGCTGATGAAAGTTATTCTGAATATATGGATATACCCGGGGCCTTCCCAGATGACCTTGAAAAGCTTAAATTTTTAACATCTGTTCCAAACGGAATTGTTTTAACCTCCGGTCCAACAGGTTCAGGCAAAACAACTACTTTATATTCAATATTAAAAACCTTAAATTCTCCCGAAACCAATATCACAACGATTGAGGACCCTATAGAAATCAGGTTGGAAGGAGTTAATCAGTCTGCGGTTAATCCTAAAGCCGGAATTACTTTTGCAAGTTGTATGAGAGCAATATTAAGACAGGACCCGGATATTATTCTTGTCGGTGAAATTCGTGACCTTGAAACTCTTGAAGTTGCAATATCCGCTTCTCTTACGGGCCATCTTGTGTTATCTACAATACACACAAATTCGGCTGCTGCAACTGTTACAAGATTGATTGAAATGGGCGCAAAAGATTATTTGATATCTTCCACCCTAAACGGAGTTTTGGCGCAAAGGCTTGTAAAAAAGCTTTGTCCTGATTGCAAGGAAGCGTATAATCCGACGGAAGAAGAACTTTTACAAATTACAAGAGACCCTGAAAGAATTAAACAACTAAAAGAACTTAAATTTTACAGAGCAAAAGGATGTCCCAATTGTGACGGCACAGGATACAAGGGAAGGCTTGCTTTGCTTGAAATTTTAGTAGTAAATAAAGACATTAAAAAACTTATAGCAACCCATTCCCACGATATTGAAATTGAAGAACATGCGGTTGCAAACGGGATGAGAACATTAAAAGAGTCCTGCATTAAGCATATACTTGAAGGTAATACAACAATAAAAGAATTCGTCAGAGTTCTCGGATTGGTAGGTGAATAATGCCGAATTATAATTACGTTGCACTAAAAAGAAACAGAAGTCAGGTTAAAGGCAAGATAGATGCCAGAGATTTAAGAACTGCAAGAACCCTTATAAGAAAAATGGGTCTGTCTCCTATTGATATCAAGGAAGATACTGACTTTGCAGAAAGAGAAAAGAGAGCTCTTGCCAAGAAAAATGAATTGCCCGAGCTTCCGCTCAAAGATAAAATAGATTTTACAACGACCCTTCAAATACTGACTGCAACGGGTATCCCGATTATTGAAACTCTTGCATTCATGGAAGAAAATGCGGAAACCAAAAAAGTAAAGAAGGTTTGTAACGTCCTAAAAAATCAGATTGTAAACGGTTCAACGCTGGCCGAGACAATGGAGAGAAACAAAAAAACCTTTGGCAGAGTATATGCAGGTCTTACAAGAGCAGGTGAAGATGCCGGAGAACTTGACGTTACATTAAGCCGTATGATTGAACTTTTGAAAAAACAGGCAAGCATTAAATCAAGAGTAATAGGCGCCCTTATTTATCCTTGCTTTGTCATATTGCTTGCAATCGTGGTTGTAACCATAATGCTTGCGTTTGTATTTCCTGCATTTGAATCCATGTTCGAATCTCTTGGCGGTACGTTGCCTCTGGTTACAAGACTTTGTATTGATGCGGGACACTTTATATGTGATTACTGGTGGGTTCTTATACTTGCAGCAATACTTATCATAACGGCTATTATATACATATTCAAAAACGAAGTCACAAAAAGAATAGTAGACAGAGTTGTTCTTAAAATTCCTCTTTTAAATCAGTTAATGAGGTTTGCAAACTATTCAAACTTTCTTGCGGTTTTGCAAGTGGCATATGATGCAGGTATACCTATTGTCAACTCTCTTTATCTTGCAAATTTAACATTGGATAATATTGTCTTAAGAGAAAAAATTTCATCCGCCGCAATTGAAGTTCAGCAAGGTTCAAACCTGTCATCGGCACTCAAGGCAACAAGACAAATACCAAATATGATGTTATTTATGATTGCAACAGGTGAACAATCCGGTCGTTTAGGGGATATGCTTTATAACTGTACAATATTTATAGATAAAAAACTTGATGACATCATAGATACTTTTGCAAGACTTGTTGAACCTTTCATGTTGGTTGTAATAGGCGGCATAGTATTATTCCTTGCACTTTCGCTTTATATGCCGTTATTCGGTGCATACTCTCAAATATAAAAGGAAAATTATGGACAAGATTACTTATAAAACAACAGGAGTTTGCTCCGATTTAATTAACGTACAAATTGAAAATAACACAATTGTTGATATAGAATTTATAGGGGGTTGTAACGGCAATCTCAAAGGAATTGTATCCTTGTGCAAAGGAATGGACATAAATCAGGTTATTAAAAAACTGAAAGGTATAAAATGCAATTCAAAAGAAACAAGTTGCCCTGACCAGCTTGCAAGTTGCCTTATTAAATACCTTTTGGAACAATCCAAAACAAAACAATCCAATATCTTAACAAAGTAACCAAAATTATTAGCCCACAAAGCTTATTAAAAAAATAAAACTCAGATTTTAAAATCATAAAAAAAGGAGATAAAACTTATGATGATGATTTTAAGATGGATTTTATTTGCACTATCCGTAATGCTTGCAGCATGGCTAATTCCCGGCATATCTGTTGAAAATTTCCCTGCCGCACTCTTGCTTGCATTTATTATAGGCTTGATAAATGTTTTTATAAAGCCTATACTGGGGCTTATTACCCTTCCTATTAACGTGTTAACGCTCGGAATTTTCGGACTTATCTTAAATGCACTTTTATTTATGCTTGCCGGTTACTTTGCCCCGGGGGTAAGTATCGACGGTTTTTTGAGCGCATTTTTGGGGTCTTTACTTTTAGCATTTTTAGGAAGCGCAATATTCCAAATAACGGACAAAAAAGACTAGCGTTTGTTTTGCATAATTGAGCGCTATAAAGTATAATAACTTTTATGGAAAATATAAACGATATAGATGTAATTGTAATTGGTGCGGGTCCTTCAGGGTTGGCCTGCGCCATTACGTGTAAAAAGGAAAATAAAAATGTCCTTGTTATAGAAAGGGCCTCAAAATTCGGGGTTAAAAATATGTATGGCGGGGCGGTTTATCTTGAGTCTTTAAAAGAACTTTTGGGTAACGACTATAAAAACCTTAGTGTTGATAGAATCGTAAAAAATCATAACTGGGTTATTTTAAACAACGATAACTCTCTTAAAGTTTCATACAAAAATAAAGATGCAAAATCTTCAGGCATAATTACAAGGTATTCTTTTGACAATTTTCTTGCCGAATATGCAAAAAATTTAGGGGTATACTTTGCAAATGAAACCCTTGTTGTTGATTTAATTAAAAAGGGAAATAAAATAGTCGGAGTTAAAACCGACAAAGGTGAAGAAATTTATTCAAAAGTAACCGTTATATCCGAAGGCTTTAACTCTGTTTTAGCAAAAAAAGCGGGGCTTAAAACAAAAATGAAGCCAAATGATGCCATACTTGGCATAAAAGAGGTTATAAGACTTGATTATGAAACAATTAATCAAAGATTTAATTTAAAAGAAAATGAAGGCGCCATATATGAATTTTTCGGAGGCATAAAAGGAGATAATACAGAACCTCCTTTAGGGATGGGGTTTTTATATACATATAAAAACTTTGTTACGGTCGGGGTCGGTATTTCAATGAAATCGTTAACAGACTCAAAAACAAAGCCGTATGAATATTTAGAAAGACTTAAATCAAATGAATTTGTTTCTTCTTTGATAAAAGATGGTGAAGTTATTGAATATTCTGCCCATTCAATCCCCGAGACAGGTTATAAAATGCTTCCTAAATTATATTGTGACGGTGCTTTGCTTGTTGGAGATGCAGCAGGGCTTGTTGATTCAATACATTTTGAAGGAACCAACCTTGCAATAAAAAGCGGAATGCTGGCGGGACAAACCGCCGTAATCGCAATTCAAAAAAATGACTATTCCAAAAATACGCTTAAAATATATAAAGAAATGCTTTTTAATTCGTTTGTTATGGATGACCTTAAAACGTATAAGAACGTAATTTCCGTTTTATATGAAAGAAAAAACTCTATATTTTCTTACTATTTAAATAAAGCGGATGAATTTTTTAAATTGTTCACAACGGCAGATAACAAAGGAAAAAAACAAGGATACAGAAAATTCATAAAGGCATTTTTTAAAGACAGACCCATAAAAGATTTAATTGTTGATGTTATAAGTTTTGTAAAATGTGTTATAAATGCTATAATATAAGGTGATATGGATAATTCTAATTCTAATGGTTTAAATGCGGATGAAAAACTTGCCACACTTCGTTTTATTTGCGATAATAAAAGCCATATAACGGTGGATAACAACAAGTGCAAAAACTGCAACGAAAAAGTTTGTCTTAACTGTTGTCCTGCCGATGTATATGAACAAATTGAGGATAAAATAGAAGTCAATTACGAAAATTGTTTGGAGTGCGGAACATGCACAATATGTTGTCCTTATGGTGCAATTAATTGGAACTATCCTCAAGGCGCAAAAGGTGTAAGATACAGATTCGGATAGATTGGAAAATAGCTTTAAGATGAAACAGTATTATTCAAGATGGTATGATAATGACCCTGTATTATCAATGTCCATGCGCACCCTTGCAAATTCTGATGATGCAAGCCAAATACAGGTTGCTCTCAATCTGATTAAAGTAATTATCGAGCACAACATAAAAAACAACGAATTCAAAAATGTGGAAGATATTATGAATGCCGTTGAAGAAGGGGTTATACAAAAAGGAATTAACCGCTGGTATGATTTGGATAAAACGGTTAGAACGGCAATTCAGATGCTTGAAAAATGTCCTCCCGAAACAAGGCAAAAAGTTGCCCTCGAAATGGCGCAAATAGTTATAGAAAATATCGTTCTTGATAAAGACGATGACGGAGGCTCTAAGGATGTGTTCGGTGATTTAAACGAGCCGAATGTTCTTGATCTTGATAACTTGAATAAAGACAATGAGTGATATTCAAAGATTTGAGCAATTAAAAAAAACCATAGAATTTGACCCCACAAATTTTCAGGCAAGGAGAGAATATGCTATGATGTGCTCTGATATGGGGTTTTTAGAGGTCGCCATTAAAAATTTTTATGAACTTTCTTTGGTTTTTAGCGAAGATTCAAATCTTTATTTTAATATGGGGATTTGTTTTGAAAAATTAAAAGAATTTAAACTTGCCCTTCAAATGTATAAAAAGGCGGTGCAAATAAACCCTGATGAAGCGGATTTTGTATATAATCTTGCCCTTTGCTATGATGCTTTGAATATGAACGAAGATGCAATTATAACTTTTAAAAAATCAATATGTTTAGAGCAAACGGACTCTAATTCGTTTTTTTGTTTAGGTTGTTGTTATATGAAAGAGGGGGACTTTGAAAAGGCAAAAAAATGTTTTGAGCGCTCAATTCTTCTAAACCCTGATGATTATTACGCACACTTTCATCTTGCAAATATTTTTCATAAAAATAAAGACTACACACAGGCAATAAAAGAGTACAGAAAGGTCCTTGAATTATCTCCGGATTATTCATGGGCATATTTTAATATGGGGCAGATATTTTATGAAAAAGAAGATTATGACAATTCTATTTTAATGTTAAATATGACAATTGAAAAAAACAAAAAAGATATAGAAGCCTATAAACTCTTATCCGAACTTTATATCAAAACAAATGATATAGAAATGGCTGATGAAACTCTTGATAATATGAAAGAGGAGACGGGTGAATCAGGGGATTATTATTACCTAAAATCCCAAATTTCAAAAATGCAAAACGATAAAGAAGGGTATATAGAAAATTTGGAGCTTTCAATAGAAAATGAAGATACCCTTACTTTTAATAAAACATCCGTTTTAAAGGAATTAAAAAATGAGCGCTGATTCCATCCAAACTAAAATCAATCTTTATGATGAGGATAAATACTATCTTTCTCTGTCAAACCTTTTTATAAATTCTCCTCTTTTTAAAGCAAAGCTCTTTGAATTTTTTAATTACGATATAAGAAGGTTCTATAACGCAACCAAAGACGACCTTATGGAATTTAGCGAAATATATGACAATATAACCATACCGAGAAATTTTTTCAGGGAACTTGATAAAGTTGATTTAAATAAAACGTACGATTATTTGGATGAAGCAAATATTAAGTTTATTACATACAAAGATAAAAACTATCCGCAAAACCTTAAAAACATAGAAAGCTTTCCCCTTTCTTTATACTATAATGGAAGTTTAGAGGGGATTAATTTTGATAGGACAATTGCACTGGTCGGCTCAAGAAATGCAACCGAAAGCGCAAAGGCAAACGTAAGAAATATTTTAGCGGGCTTTATAAATTCCGACGTTGTTATAGTTTCAGGGCTTGCAGCAGGAATTGATACATCCGCCCACTTAAGCGCAATTGAAAACAACTTGAAAACAATTGCCGTTATTGGTTCAGGACTTAATCATATTTATCCTAAGACAAATAAAAAGCTCTATGAAACCATTGAAAACGGTTTTGGAGTTATATTTTCGGAATATCCCTGTTCCATGCCCCCAATGCCCGTTAATTTTCCTCAAAGAAACAGAATTATAACAGGCTTATCAAAAGGGGTAATAATAGCCGAAGCAAGGAAAAAATCAGGCGCCATGATTTCAGCAAGGTATGCGCTTGAACAAGGTAGAGAGCTTATGTGCATTCCGGGGCTTATTACAAACCCCAACTGTGAAGGAATATATCATTTAATAAAAAACGGAGCATCCGTTATTACAAATGCAAACGACATTCTATCCGTTTTAAATTGGGAATTAATACCCAAAAAACCTCATGAAATAAGCTTATCCGGCATAGATAAAGACATATACGATTTAATTGCTTCCGATGAATTTTCAATTGAGGGATTGAAACAAAAGCTTGATGTTGGTATAAATGATTTAATGGTAAAATTAACGCAAATGGAATTAAAGGGACTTATAGTTCAAAAAAACGGGCTATATTACTTAAAATAGGATAAAAAATGGCAAAAACAGCTGAAAATAAAGGAAAAACATTAGTAATAGTTGAATCTCCCGCAAAATCAAAAACAATTAAAAAGATTCTGGGGAACGATTATATCATAGAGGCAAGCTTCGGTCATATCAGAGATTTACCCCCTAAGGGTTTGGGTTTTGACGTTGAGGATGATTTTAAGCCGACTTTTGCCATTATCCCCGAAAAAAAACATGTTGTAGACACCCTGAATAAAATTGCAAAAACGGCGGATAAAATATACTTGGCATCCGACCCTGACCGTGAAGGGGAAGCTATAGCATGGCATGTTAAAGAGGTTTTAAAGGTTAACCCCGATAAAATATTCAGGATTGAATTTAACGAAATTACCCCGAATGCAATAAAAAATGCCGTTAAAAATTTCAGACAAATCGATATGCTAAAAGTTAGGGCACAACAAACAAGACAAATATTAGACCGTCTTGTGGGGTTTAAAATCAGCCCTATTTTGTGGGATAAATTAAGAAACTTTCATCTTTCGGCAGGACGTGTTCAATCTGTTGCACTGCGCATGATTGTAGAAAGAGAAGAAGAAATTGAAGCATTCACCCCCGTTGAATACTGGACCGTGGGGGCAAAACTTGCAAAAAATGATTATGAGTTTGATAGTGAACTTACAAAATATAAAGATAAAAAAATAGAAATTAAAAACAAGCTTGAAGCGGATAAAATTTTATCCGATTTAAAGGGCGCAAAATATCAGGTTTCAAAAATAACTTCACGTGATACAAAAAGGAAGCCGCAAGCTCCCTTTATTACATCCACCCTTCAAAGAGAAGCAAGTTCAAAATTGGGATACGGCGTATCAAAAACAATGCAAATAGCCCAAAAGCTCTATGAAGGAATTGAGCTCGGGCAAGAGGGCGCTATAGGTTTGATTACATATATGAG
>CANRHZ010000032.1 GCA_947630535.1 Candidatus Gastranaerophilales bacterium
AAGCTCCAAACAATTTAACCATAAATTAAACTCCCATCTATATTTTAGTACAATTTTATTTTATCAAATTGTTTTATGGATTTCAATACTTTAAAGTTTTATATTCGAACCCCACGGGTCTTGGCGGCGGGAAGGTATTAGGATTGGTTGGCGTTGCGATAAAAATAAAAGATTTTAAAAAAGGTGCGGCATTGTGGTTAATTATGGTTACAATAGAAATAAAAGATTTTAAAAAAGGGTGCAACATTGGGGTTGGTTGACATATGACAGAAATAAAAGATGTTAAAAGGGCGGGGTGGTGTCCGAGGTTAATTAAGATTGTAATAGAAATAAAAAATGTTAAAAAAGGATAGGGGGGGGCTATAAAATTCTAAAGAAGCTTGTAGACGATCAATTTATAGTGCATCATAGCACAATATAAATTTAAAACTTTTTTATCTGTTACCGCTAAATTCAGGCTCTGCTCTTAATTAAACATTGAATGAACAATTTTCCACCCATAATGAAACTTCTATTCATTCGTTGGTTTTCATCCCTGTATTAATTAAAAAAATAACAATAAAAATCTTAAAAAAGAGATTGGGAGATTCTATATAAATATTAAAAATCGGAGAGGGTGGGATTCGAACCCACGGTGGAGTTATTGCCCCACACAGACGTTCCAGGTCTGCACCTTAAACCGCTCGGACACCTCTCCTTAAGGTTTATATAACTATATTATCTAAAGAATAATATTTAATCAAGGTTTTATATAATACTTCTTATATACTCATAATATTCATTATTTTTATAATCTTTAATTAAAGACAAAATTTCTTTTTTGGTTAAATAGCCCATCCTGTATGCAACTTCCTCAAGACAGGCAATTTTTATACCCTGATTTTCTTCAATTGTTTGAACGTACTGTCCCGCACGGAGCAATGATTGATGGGTTCCCGTATCAAGCCATGCAAACCCCCTGCCTAAAATTTCGACTTTTAAATTCCCGTTTTTTAAATAAATGTTATTAATATCGCTTATCTCAAGTTCCCCTCTTTCAGATGGCTTAAGGGATTTTGTATACTCAATAACGGAATTATCATACATATAAAGCCCCGTTATAGCATAGTTTGATTTTGGCTTTAGAGGTTTTTCTTCAATTGATATAGCTTCCAAGTTTTCATTAAACTCAACAATTCCAAACCTGTTAGGGTCTTTAACGGTATAGGCAAATATCTGTGCACCGCCATTTGAATTTATTTTTTTTACCGCATTATTTAAAAGAGTTGAAAATTTTGGCCCGAAGAATATATTATCGCCTAAAATTAACGTAACGCTATCGTCCTTAATAAAGTCCTCTCCGATAATAAAGGCTTCCGCTATTCCTCTTGGGGCATATTGAACTTTGTATGAAAGGTTAATTCCAAACTTTTTCCCGTCCCCCAAAAGTTTTTTGAAATTCAAAATATCGGATGGAGTTGTGATAATAAGAATGTCTTTTATCCCCGCAAGCATTAAAACAGAAAGCGGATAGTATATCATGGGTTTATCAAAAACGGGCAAGAGTTGTTTTGAGGTAACTATTGTTGTTGGATATAACCTCGTTGCAAGTCCTCCTGCTAAAACTATCCCTTTCATTATTGTGCTCCTTTTTTATTCAGGGTTGAATTAATCCAATCTCTGTTGCTTAAATACCACTCAACCGTTAATTTTATTCCGTCCTCAAATTTGACTTTCGGTTCCCACCCGAGCTCGTTTTTAATTTTGTCGTTTGAAATTGCATATCTTCTGTCATGCCCTAATCTGTCTTTTACATATTCTATTTGCGTTTCATCTTTTCCCGTCATATCCAAAATAAGCTTTGTTATTTCAAAATTGGTTTTTTCATTGTGTCCGCCTATATTGTAAACTTCCCCTTCCCTTCCTTTGTTTAAGACAACATCTATTGCTTCCGTATGGTCATAAACATAAAGCCAATCTCTGACATTTTTGCCGTCACCGTACAAGGGGACTTTCTTTCCGTTTAAAAGCCTGTTAATAAAAAAAGGTATTAATTTTTCAGGGTACTGGTAGGGCCCGTAATTATTTGAACACCTTGTAATCAGGGTTGGCATATTGTAAGTTTTGAAATATGCTCTTGTAAGCATATCCGCACTTGCCTTGCTTGCAGAATAAGGACTATTCGGGTTAATCGGGGTTGTTTCATAAAAGTATCCGCCATCATCAACTGACCCGTATACTTCGTCTGTTGAAACCTGAAGAAATCTTTGAATTTTATTTTTATAAGAGCATTCAAGAAGGTTTAATGTGCCCTTGACATTTGTTTCAATAAAAATATCAGGCGAATTAATGGAACGGTCCACATGGGATTCTGCGGCAAAATTAACAACACAATCAACATTTTTTGTTATGGAATAAACAAGGTCATAATCTAAAATATCCCCTTTTATGAAAGAATACCTTTTATCATCTTTTATGTCATTCAAATTTTCAAGATTACCCGCATAGGTTAGCTTATCAAGATTTATAATTTCATAATCTTTGTGTTTTGCTAATACATGCCTGATAAAACAACTCCCGATAAATCCCGCTCCGCCCGTAACAAGCAACTTCAAAGTATATTACCCCCGAAACAAGTTATAATTTATCAAAAATCATACTTTAAATTTATATTTATAACAAGATTTTTGATTAATAAAGTGAAGATGTGTTAATATAAAAAAGTAATTTAGGAACAAAGATGAAAAGAATTGCAATTTATGTATATCACAACAAAAAAGGAACAATTGAAGATTATGCCCTTTTTTATATAAATTCGCTTCTTGAAGTTACAGATGAGCTAATTGTAGTTATTAACGGAATTATCGACGAATTTGAGCTTAAAAAACTTGAAAACAAAAGAATTAAACTAATCCAAAGAGAAAATATAGGATACGATTTTTGGGGATACAGAAAAGGATTTTTAAGTATAGGCTCTGAAAAATTAAAACAGTTTGATGAATTGGTTTTTACAAATAACAGTTGTTACGGCCCGATTTTTCCTTTTAGTGAACTTTTTAAGGTCATGAGGGAAAAAGATGCGGATTTTTGGGGAATTTCAAAACATATAAAATCAGATAAAAAAGTTATGAAATTTAACCCCAAAACAAAAATTAAAGAACACCTTCAAACCTATTTTTTGGCTATAAGAAATAAAATGTTTACAAGCCCCGAATTTAGAGAATATTTTGAAAATTTAAAAAAAATAAAAAACAAAAAAGAGGCAATAGCCTTCCTTGAAATTAATTTTACGGAATACTTTAAAAAATTTAATTACAAATATGACACCTTTATAGACGATTCAATTTTATCTTTCGGGGTTGAAAACTATCATCAATACTTGCCTTCAATTTGCATAGAAAAATACCGTTGTCCGCTTGTTAAAAAAACAAGCTTTGGGTATAGGTACGATTTGGCGCAAAAAGAATCTTTGGGGCAAGAATCTGAATATGCTCTTGATTATATAAAAGATAAGACAAATTACAATCAGGAATTAATAATAAAAGATATATTGAAAAATTATCCAATGGATGAAATTCAAAAGTTTTTACACCTGAATTTTATTTTGAGTAATTCAAAAAGAGAGAATTTTTCTCCCTATAAAATAGCTTTTTTATACAAAGATGAAAAATTGATTGAACCTTATATGGAATTTATTAAGGGGCATTTTGACATTTATAAAATTAAAGATAGTGCACTGTTTTTTAAACAACTAAAGGAGCTTTCTAAAAAATACTCCTACATCCTTGTTTTTAATCCAAATACCGACAATTTAAGAGAAATTGAAAAACAAAGCTATATAAAACATCTTATATCTTGTTCAATAGAAAACAGAATATATTTATCAAACGTAATTAACACCTTTATAAAAAACCCTCAAATAGGAGTTTTAACCCCCATACCTTTTATTTATTCGGGTTTCAGAATGTCTGAAAATACCGTTAAGGAAGATGATGTTGAAAATTTTATATCAAGAATAAATTACGATTTAAAATACAATTTGGATTATATAAAAACAATACCCTCTTGCTTTTTTATAAGGAATGAACTTTTATCGCAAATAGAATACAGAACCGATATTGAAGCGGAAGATGTTTTAAGCAAGGGAATGATTTTTGAAATTTTATCTCAAAAGTACGGCTTTTTAACGGGAAAAATTTCAACAGTAGATGCTATAAGGCACTATTTTGATAACCTGCAATATATGGTATTAAATACAAATGAATTTTTGTCCGATATGGCATTTAAGGTTAAAAAGATGCAAAAAAGGTTTTAGGCTATATGAGCGTATTATCTGTTATAATACCTGTTTATAATGCCAAAGATACAATTGAAAAGTGTATTTCAAGCGTATTAAATCAAACGCTGGATGATATTGAGATTATAGTTATAAATGATAATTCAAGCGATAATACTGCCAAAGTTTTATCAAAATTCAATGATAACAGGCTAAAAATCGTAAATAACGAAAAGAATTCAGGACAAGGATATACAAGAAACATAGGAATTGAACAATCAGGCGGGGAATTCATAGGTTTTGTCGATAATGACGACTATATAGATAACGATTACTTTGAAAAAATGGTTGATAAATTGAGGGAAGAAAATGCTCAAATTTGCGTTTCTCTAAAAATAAGAAACATTGTAAACGGAAAAATTCACCCTCATTTAATTACACCCGATAATCCAAAAGAAATAGTTTTTGTTGAAAGATGTGCCCCATGGGCAAAAGTAATAAGAAGGGATTTTTTAATTAAAAACAATATAAGGTTTGATTTAACAAGGGGGGAGGATATATACCCTGCGTTTTTAGAAGCTTACTTTGCAGATAAAATTACCTTTATAAAAAATAGTGCATATAACTACAATGTAAGGTCAAATTCAATTTCACACAAAAAAACAACTAAAGAGGATATAAAAGAATTTGAAGTTTATGAGAAAATATTTGATTTTATTAAAGACGATAAAGATAAAAAACAATATTTAAAATTAACGGAAAAAAAGGGAATGATAAGTTTCGATTTTCTGTATAAAAGGGCGGATAAAAATATTAAAGGGCAGGTTGTTGAAGAATACAAAAGAGTTTTTAAAAAAGACCCGATAAAAATTTACCCTTATTTTAAGTTTATCTATAGATTAAAAAAACTTATAAGTTTTATAAGAGGAATAATATACGATAAAAGGGGCTAAAAAAGCCCCTTTAAACTAACATTTAATCAAAGAATTTAATTCCGGATATAATGGAAACCTTTCACAGAGTGCTTTTGTTTTTTTCCTCAGGTTTTCTTTTGTGTCTCTCTTTAAAATACAATCAGCAATTATTTTGCCGATTTCAACCATTTCATCTTCCTTAAACCCTCTTGTGGTTGCGGCGGGAACACCAATTCTGACCCCTGAAGTCACAAAGGGAGATTGTTTATCATTTGGAACGGTATTTTTATTTGCCGTAATTCCTATTTCTTCAAGGTCGTCTGCAACTTCTTTACCCGTTTTATCAAGTCTTGTTAAGTTAACCGTCATTAAGTGGTTATCGGTACCCCCGCCCACTATATCAATTCCTTCTTCCATTAAAGTTTGAGAAAGAGTTTTAGCGTTTTTAATTATTTGTTTTGCATATTCAACAAATTCAATGCTCAAAGCTTCATTTAGAGCAACCGCTTTTGCCGCAATAACATGTTCTAGCGGGCCTCCTTGAACTCCGGGGAAAACCGCTTTATCAATTCCTTTGGCATGCTCTTCTTTGCACATGATAATTCCGCCCCTCGGGCCTCTTAGAGTTTTATGAGTTGTAGTTGTAACAAAATCGGCATAAGGAACGGGAGAAGGATGAACCCCTGCCGCAACGAGAGCCGCAATGTGGGCAATATCTGCCATAAGGTATGCGCCGGCTTTATCCGAGATTTCTCTAAACCTTTTAAAATCAATAATTTTTGAATAGTTGGAAGCACCCGCAATTATCATTTTGGGTTTTGTTTTTAGCGCAAGTTGTTCAAGCTCGTCATAGTCAATTTCGCCGTTTTCATTGACACCGTAGCTTACAATGTTAAAGTAAAGCCCCGAAAAGTTAACGGGTGAACCGTGGGAAAGGTGGCCACCGTTTGATAAATCCATCCCCATAACGGTATCGCCCAATTTAAGAGCATACATAAATACGGCCATATTGGCTTGAGCGCCTGAGTGCGGCTGCACATTTGCATGCTCGCAACCAAAAAGTCTTTTACAACGGTCAACTGCAAGTTCTTCAATTTTGTCAACAACCTCACACCCGTTATAAAATCTTTTATGAGGTTTTCCTTCCGCATATTTATTTGTCAAAACAGACCCCTGAGCTGCCATAACCGCACAGGATGTAAAATTTTCAGATGCAATAAGTTCAATTGTGTTTTGTTGTCTTATTAATTCCTCTTTTATGAGCTCTGCAACAACAGGGTCCTTTTTTTCTATGATATCAAGTTCCATATAAATCCGCCTCCTTAATAACTATATTCTACACTAAAATATTTTTTTGTTATAGAATGTTTAAGTAATACATACTATTTGGACAATTAACAGTCATGAAAAAGAAAAATATAAGAAATATAGCAATAATAGCCCATGTTGACCACGGCAAAACAACTCTTGTGGATTGCATTTTGCAGCAAACCGGAGTATTTAAAGAACACCAGGAGGTTCAAGCCTGCGTTCTTGACAATAACGACATTGAAAGGGAAAGAGGAATTACAATTCTTTCCAAAAATGTTTCCGTACAATATAAGGGTGTAAAAATTAATGTGGTGGACACCCCCGGACATGCTGACTTTGGAGGAGAAGTTGAACGTGTTTTAGGGATGGTAGACGGAGCACTCTTAATTGTTGATGCGCAAGAAGGCCCCATGCCCCAAACAAGGTTTGTGTTATCAAAGGCGCTTGAGCTCGGATTAAAAATAATTCTTGTGGTAAACAAAATTGATAAGCAAGGGGCTGACCCTGAAGGAACAATAAATAAGGTGTTTGACCTTTTTTGCGAATTAACCGACAGAGAAGATTTAATAGACTTTCCCATCATTTATGCAAGTTCATTGCATAAGTTTGCAAAAAAAGAGCTGACGGACAAATCCGATAACATAATTCCGCTTTTAGACTGTATTTTGGAAAATATTAAACCGCCCGTCGGGGATGATGATGCCACATTACAATTCCAGGCAACCACTCTTGATTACAACGAATACGTGGGAAGAATTGTAATCGGAAGAATTATAAACGGAAAAATAAAATCCCAAGAAACCCTTACCCTGATTAAATCGGACGGAAGTTTTGAAAAAGGGAAGGTTACAAAATTATACGGATTTAAAGACCTTGGCAGAGTTGAAATAGATGAAGCAGAATCCGGTGACATTGTTGGTGTTGCAGGTTTTTCAGATATTCAAATAGGAGAAACACTGTCCTCTCTTGTAAATCCGATTGCGCTTCCTTTAATACATGTGGATGAGCCTACATTGCAGATGAATTTTTCGGTTAACGACTCACCGTTTGCAGGTCAGGAAGGCAAATTTGTAACTTCAAGACAACTCAGAAAAAGGCTTTATCTTGAACTTGAAAAAAATGTATCTCTAAGAGTCGAGGACACCGACTCAACCGATGTATTTAAAGTTTCGGGCAGAGGAGAACTTCACCTTTCAATTCTAATCGAACAGATGAGAAGGGAAGGATACGAATTTCAGGTTTCAAAGCCCGAAGTTATATACAAACACAAAGACGATGAATTGCTTGAACCGTATGAAAATTTGATTGTGGATGTGCCCGAAGAATATACGGGTGCCGTTATAGAACGTCTTTCAAGCAGAAAAGCTCAAATGTTAAATATGGAGCCGGGTCAAAAAAGAACAAATATAGATTTTTCAATTCCCGCAAGAGGGCTAATAGGGTTCAGGTCTGAATTTATAAGGATGACAAAGGGCGAAGGAATTATGTATCATACTTTTGAAAAGTATGCTCCTTATGCGGGGGATATTCCAAAACACAGAAACGGCTCTCTTGTTGCATTTGAGGACGGCGAGGCAATTCCATATGCTCTCCATCAGTTCGAGGACAGGGGGGTTTTCTTTGTAACACCCAAAACAAAAGTATACAGAGGAATGATTATAGGAGAATGCAACCGCCCGCAAGATATTGCCGTTAACATATGCAAAACCAAGAAATTAACAAATATGCGCTCTGCGACCGCAGATGTTATGGTTACCCTTCAAAGTCCAAGAATTATGAGCCTTGAAGATTGTCTTGAATACATTGAAGATGATGAGCTGGTTGAAGTTACACCAATTAATGTAAGAATAAGAAAGGCAAATCTAATCAAAATAAGATAAAAAAAAAAGACCTTTTTTAAAGGTCTTTTTTTTATTTGATTGCATCCATGCAATCTTTACATATCATATCTTCGTTAAGTTCTCTATATTTCCAACACCTGTTGCATTTTTTACCTTCGGCTTTTTGAATACAAACCGTATATCCGCCTTCTTCATAAGATGAAATTTCATTGAATTTGTCTTTTGTATCCACGTATGCATGGGAAACTATAAATAAATCGGACAACTCTTTTTCATATCTTTTTAAAAGTCCGTTTTTATCCCCTTTAATAAGAACATCCGCTTCAAGAGAGCTTCCTATTATCTTGTCTTGGTTATTTCTTAAGGGTTCAATCGCCCTTGAAACAATTTCTCTTACATAGAGAAGTTCAGAATAATCTTCTTCAAGAGAATCATTATCCCATTTTGGGTTAACTTTGGGCCAATCGGAGAGAAGAATGCTTTCTAATCCCATTTTTTGGTTATCGGGAACATTCAACCAAATGTCCTCAGCCTGATGGGGCATAACGGGAACAAGAATTCTAACAAGGGTTTGCAGAGCCTCAAACATAACGGTTTGCGAAGATCTTCTTGAAAGAGATTTTTTTCCTTGTGTATAAAGCCTGTCTTTAACAATATCAAGATACAAAGAACTTAAATCGGAAGTTGCAAAGTTTTGAAGGTGCTGAAAATATTTATAGAATTCATAATTTTCAAACGCTTCATCAACATTTCTTATAAGCTTATTCAGTTTTGAAAGGCAGAATTTGTCAATTGATTTTAAATCTTCATATTCAACGTAGTCAACGGAAGGGTCAAAGTCAAAAAGGTTGCCGAGAAGAAATCTTGCGGTGTTTCTTGACTTTTTAAAGACCTCGGTCAGTTGAGATATTATATTGTTTCCTATTTTAATATCGTTTTTATAATCAACGGATGCAGCCCAAAGCCTCAGTATATCCGCACCATAGTTTTTAATAATATCATCGGGACGAATATAGTTTCCTAAAGACTTGGACATTTTTCTGCCATCCTCACCAAAAACAAACCCGTGGGTTAAAACCTGTTTATATGGCGCAACACCTTTTATCGCAACGCATGTTAAAAGTGAAGATTGGAACCATCCTCTGTGCTGGTCTGAACCTTCAAGGTACATATCAACGGGGGCTTGTCCCAATTCTTCGCTTCTTTTGTCCACAACGGCTCTCCAGCTGACACCGGAATCAAACCAAACATCCATAATGTCTTTTTCTTTTTCAAAATGAACCGAACCGCATTTGGGGCATTTAAACCCTTGGGGCAAAAGTTCTTCTGATGATTTGTTTACCCATGCATCAGAGCTTTCTTTTTCAAATGTTTTTGCAACATTTTCAATGGTTTCATCATTGCATATAACACTATTACAGTCCTTACAGTAAAATATAGGTATGGGAACGCCCCATGCTCTTTGGCGGGAAATACACCAATCGGTCCTTCCTTTTACCATATTCCCGATTCTAAATTCACCACCCGATGGAATCCACTTAACATTTTTAATCGCTTCAAGAGCCTTATCTCTGAATTTATCCACCCTTACAAACCATTGGGGTGTTGCCCTGTATATAACAGGTTGTTTGCATCTCCAACAGTGAGGATAGCTATGGGTTATGGGGGTCTTTTTCATAAGAGCGCCCGCATCAGATAACTTGTTTATTACAATTTCGTTTCCTTCTTCGTAATATACCCCTTCAAGCTCTTTAACCTGATTTGTCCATCTTCCCTTTTTATCAAGCGGGGAGAAGGTTTCAATTCCGTATTTCTGGCAAACTTCCCAGTCCTCAAGCCCATGCCCCGGGGCAGTATGAACGGCGCCCGTACCTGCATCAAGAGTAACGTGTTCACCTGTTATTATTACGGATTTTCTGTCTAATATCGGGTGTTTAGTATTTATTTTTTCGAGTTTTGAACCTTTTGTTTTTGAAATAAGTTCAAAATCGCTTTCTTCTTTATCAATGTCAGATGCAAAAGATTTTAAAAGTTCAACTGCAACCACATAGTATTCACCCCCCATTTTGTATAAGCCGTATTCATAATTCGGATGAAGGCTTATTGCAAGGTTGGATGGAATTGTCCACGGGGTTGTTGTCCAAATAACCATATATGCTTTATTATCAAGCGGTTTTATATTGAAGGCCTCATAAAAACTCTCTTTGTCTAATACTTCAAATCTGACATAAATTGAATCAGATGTAATATCCTGATATTCAACTTCGGCTTCGGCAAGTGCCGTTTCACAGTGGGGACACCAATATACAGGTTTTAAGCCTTTTTCTATATATCCTTTTTTATACATTTGCCCGAACACTCTTATTTGTTCGGCTTCATATTCGGGCGCAATGGTTAAATAAGGGTGTTCCCAGTTTCCGAGAACCCCTAATCTCCTAAAAGCTTTTTCTTGCCCTATAAGAGCATTTTTTGCATATTCTCTGCATTTTTGTCTAAGTTCCCCTTCGGTTATGGAATTTCTTCCGCCCTTAATGTTTTTTACAACGGCATTTTCAATGGGAAGCCCGTGTGCATCATACCCGGGGACATAGGGGGCATAAAACCCCTTTTGGGACTTAAATTTGATTATTATATCTTTTAAAATTTTATTCAGGGCAGTTCCCACATGGATTTTATCTGAACTTAAATAGGGGGGCCCGTCATGGAGAACAAAGGATTTGCTTTTTGATCTTTTGGAAATAATTTTATTGTATATTTTATTCTCATCCCAAAATTTTTGAATTTCAGGTTCTCTAACCGTTGCATTTGCACGCATTGAAAGAGTTGTAGAGGGCAAATTCAAGGTATCTTTAAACTCTTTTTTCTTTGTATCTTCCATAATAATAAAGTCCTTAAAATAGATATAATCAAGCAATAAATATTATAAGATAAAAAAAATGGATTTAAAGCTTTTTTTATGTTACATAAATGCTTAAAAAAAGAGTTTTTAAGGAATAAATATATGGAAGAACTTAAAATAGCAATCCCGAACAAAGGCAGACTATCCGAAAAAATATACGAACTTTTAAATGCGGCGGGATTAAATTTTGAAACAAAGTCTGAAAGATGCCTGAATATTAAAACACAGGACGGTAAATGTTCTTTAATATTTGTAAGAACACAGGATATACCGAAATTTTTGGATGCAAAAGTTGCACACATTGGTTTTACGGGGCTTGATGTAGTTAAAGAAGAAGGAATTGAGCTTGATGTTATAAAAAGGTTCGATTTTGGATATTGCGATATGGTTGTTGCAATAAAAGAGGATGAAAAAATAACAAGAGTGGAAGAATTGCCGAATACAATAAATGTTGCAACCTCTTTTCCAAACATTGCAAGAGAGTATTTCAAACAAAAAGGGAAAGTGGCAAAAATAATTGAAGTGACGGGAGCCGTTGAAATTACCCCTAATCTTGGTTTATCAGATGTAATTGTGGATATTACAAGCTCCGGTGCAACCTTGAAACAAAACCGCCTTAAAATTATTGATAAAATAATGGATTCAAGTTGCGTTATCGTTCAAAGAAAAGATTTAACCGACGAAATAAAAAAACAGATTAATGCGCTCATTCTGGCGCTCAATGCCGTTATAGATGCTAAAGAAAAGAAATATTTAATGGTTCACATACCAAAAGACAAAATAGAAGAAGTTAAAACCTTTTTGCCGGGACTATCTTCTCCAACCGTTACAAGCCTTTGGGGAGACAGTGAAAACGTCGTAATTCATGTGGTTGTGGATAAAGATAAAATTTATGACAGTATTAACCACCTAAAAGCATTGGGGGGTAAAGGCATTCTTATATTAACCGTAGATCAGATGGTAAGATAATAAAATGGAAATAAAACATATAAAAGAGGTTATTGAAACCGTAAAAATTTTAAGGAGCGAAAACGGTTGCGATTGGGACAGGGCGCAAACCCATAAAACCATAAGACACAATATGCTTGAAGAAGCCTATGAAGCGGTTGATGCAATAAATGAAAATGATATCGAACACATAAAAGAAGAACTCGGGGACGTATTATTGCAGGTTTTATTGCACGCTCAGATTGCAAAAGATGAAGGAGAGTTTGATATTGAAGATGTGGCTTATGAGTTAAATAAAAAACTAATCCACAGACACCCGCATGTTTTCTCAAACACAAAAGTAAAAAATGTTGATGAAATTTTATCCAACTGGGACAAATTAAAAAAAGAAGAAAAACCCGAGAGAAAAAGCGTTCTTGACGGGATTTCAAAATCACAATCCGCTCTTATGAGTGCCCAGAAGTTATCGAAAAAAGCTGTAAAAGTCGGCTTTGAATGGGAAAATGAGAAAGATGTTTTAAATTGCGTTCAGGATGAAATTAAAGAGTTCTTATCGGCAAAAACAAAAGATGATATGGAAATGGAATTTGGGGATATTCTCTTTGCACTTGTTAATCTTGCAAGATGGAGAGGGATTAATGCCGAAGTGGCACTTTTGAAATCAAATAAAAAGTTCGAAAAAAGGTTTAGAAAAATGGAAGAAATTGCCCGAAAAGAAAAACTTGAATTGGAAAAACTGAATATAAAGCAGTGGGATGACCTCTGGCAAAGGGCAAAAAAAGATATTTTAAAACCTTAAAAATTGAATTTTAATTCATTTTATGCGATAATTTTTGAACAAAAAACTTATAAAAAGGAGTAAAGATTTGATTAGAACAGGCGTTGTGGGAGCAATGGGAAAAATGGGGCAAGAGGTTGTAAAAACCGTAATATCTGACCCTGAATTAGAGCTTGTGTGCGCCGTTGATAAATTCGAAACCGGCAAAAATGTATACGGGAATGTAAATATAGAATCTGACATACTAAAGGCAATAGAAATAAACAAACCTGATGTTGTTGTTGATTTTACTCAGCCTTCCGTCATTTTTGAAAATGCAAAAATTTATCTGAAAAATAAAGTTAAAACCGTAATTGGAACAACCGGATTGAGTTCAGACCAAATTTCAGAATTGAAAGAGCTTTCAAAAAAATATGATACGGGTTGTCTTATAGCACCAAATTTTGCACTCGGAGCCGTTTTAATGATGATGTTTTCAAAAATGGCTGCAAAATATTTTAATAATGCAGAAATTATAGAGCTTCACCACAATCAAAAAAAGGATGCTCCTTCGGGAACTGCAATCAAAACGGCAGAGATGATGGCTGAAATTAATCCTGATTTTAAACAAAAAAATGCCCCTGAAACCGAAATTATAAAGGGGGCAAGGGGTGCTGAGTATAACAATACAAAAAATGAAGGAAAAATTAACATTCATTCAATAAGAATGCCGGGATTTATTGCAAGCCAAGAGGTTATCTTTGGCGCAAACGGTCAAACCCTTACAATAAGGCATGATACTCAAAATCGTGAATGCTTTATGTCGGGTGTAACTTTGGGAATTAAACACGTATATAAAAATAATGACTTTATCTTTGGATTGGAGAATATTTTATGAAAAAACCTAATTTGGCAGTTTTAGGGGCAACAGGAGTTGTCGGCAGAGAAATTTTATCCATACTTGAAGAACAGAAAGTTGAATATAACGAAATAAAATTCCTGTCATCCAAACGCTCTGCCGGTTCAAAACTTTCATTTAACGGCACTGAATACACCGTGCTTGAAGCAACACCCGACGTTTTTGAAGGAGTGAATGTTGTTTTAGCTTCGGCAGGCGGCTCAACGAGTTTAGCATTGGCGCCCGAGGCCGTTAAAAGAGGGGCCGTGTTTATAGATAATTCAAGCGCATACAGAATGGAAGAAGATGTACCGCTTGTTATTGCAGGTGTTAACGATGATGACCTTAAAAAACACAAGGGAATTATTTCAAATCCTAACTGTTCAACTTCTCAATTAATGCTTGTTTTAAAGCCTCTAAACGATTATGCCAAAATAAAAAGGCTTATCGTATCTACTTATCAGGCCGTATCGGGTGCGGGATTGGCCGCTATGAACGAATTAACCGATAATACCAAAGTTAATTTAATCGGCATGCCATACGAAAACAAAGTCTTTAAATATGAAATAGGCTTTAATGTTATACCGCAAATTGATGTATTTACCGATAACGGCTACACTAAAGAGGAAATGAAGGTTACAAACGAAACACGCAAAATTCTCCACCTTGATAAATCCGTCCCCGTTTCTTGCACGGCGGTAAGGGTTCCCGTATACAGAGGACATAGCGAAGCCGTTACAATTGAGTTTGAAGATGACCTTACCCCCGATAAAGTAAAAGAGCTCTTAAAAGATGCATACGGGGTTAAACTTTTTGACGATATCGAAAATTACGTTTATCCGACCCCCAAAGAGTGTGCGGGAAAAGACCCTGTATATGTAGGCAGAATAAGAAAATCAATCGCATTTGACAGAGGAATTGATTTATTCTGTGTTGCGGATAACCTTAGAATAGGTGCGGCGCTTAACACGGTAAGGCTGGCACAAAAAGTTATTGAAATGGAACTATATTAAAAAGGATTTTATATGACATTAAGATATGATGCAGGAGAAGTAATAACGGCAATGGTAACCCCTCTCAACGAAAAAAGAGAGGTGGATTTTTCCGGACTGGACAAATTAATAGACCACCTTATAAATTCAAGCTCCGATGCTATTTTGGTTGCGGGAACGACCGGCGAATCGCCTACGTTAACCCATGAAGAAGAATATGAAATTTTATATTCAACAAAAAGCAGAGTATCGGGGGCAAGAAAAATAATTATGGGCGCAGGCTCTAATTCAACAAAAACGGCGGTTGAATCTTCCAAAAAAGCTCAAGAAATTGGAGCTGATGCCATTTTATCGGTTGTTCCATATTACAATAAACCAAACCAGCAGGGCATGATTGAACACTTCGGGGCAATAGCAAAAGCAGTTGATATTCCGATTATTATGTACAACATACCGGGAAGAACGGGTGTTAATATGACCCCGCAAACGGTGGCTTTTCTTGCAAAAGAGTATTCCAATATCGTTGCCCTGAAACAAAGCTATCCTGATATGGATACAATAACCGAATTAAGGTCTATATGCCCTGAGGACTTTGCTATATATTGCGGGGACGATAGTTTAACCCTTCCTATGTTATCTTTGGGGGCACACGGTGTAATTTCGGTTGCATCCCATGTTGTGGGAGATGAGATAAAATCTTTAATTCATAACTTTAAATCGGGACAAATAAAGGCAGCAAGGAACATGCACCAGAAACTCTATCCCCTTTTCAGAAAACTTTTCATGGCGCCAAATCCTGTTCCCGTTAAGGCGGTTTTATCAAAATTAAAAATCATTGAAAATTTTGTCCGCCGTCCTCTTGTAGAGCTTAATGAAATCGAAAGAGCAGAACTTTTTGATGTTTTAAACGACGTTTTAAAAAGTATAGGCAAGTAAACTAAAATTCCCTTATTTTAAAAATAAGGGAATTTTTATATATAATCAAAACCCAAATCAAGAACGGGCGCTTTAGTTATTATAGAACTCGAACTTATAACATCAATTCCCGTTTTTGCATAATTTTCAATATTTTCAAGGGTAACATTTCCCGAAATTTCAACGATTGCCTTTTTGTTGATTAATTCAACCGATTTTTTTATTTCATCCAAATTCATATTATCGAGCATAATTATATCAACACCTGCTCTCAGGGCTTTTTCAACCTGATTATAGTTATCACATTCAACTTCGATTTTATGAGCATGGGAATTTTCGTTTTTTATTTTTTTTACGGCAAGCTCGATATCGCCCCCTAAAAGCGCAATATGGTTATCTTTTAACATAATACAATCGGAAAGATTAAATCTATGTAGCCTTGCGCCCCCGACTTTTGCGGAATATTTTTCAAAAATTCTGAAATTCGGGGTGTTTTTTCTTGTGTCTGCAATAGAAACATTGTATGGTTTTAATATGTCTGCAAATTTTCTTGTGTAAGTTGCAATTCCGGACATTCTTTGAACAAAGTTAAGGGCAAGTCTTTCTCCGGTTAATATAAATCTCGGAGAACCTTTGATTTTTGCAATCGTATCATTTTTCTTTATAATATCCCCTTCATCAAACATAAATTGAACATCAACCGTCTTATCTGATAAAACGTCAAACACTATTTTAAATACGCTGCTTCCGCACAATATTCCATCCTGTCTTGACCTCAAATTAACTTCAAAAGAAAAGTTATCGTCTAAATCCTTGCATACATAATCGGTTGAAATATCACCGTATCCAATATCCTCTTTAAGCGCCGATATTACATATTCTCTTACTATAAAATCATTTAACAAATATTTCATTTTGAATTTTTTCCTCTATAGTATCCTTGATGTTTTCATTATTTTTTGCATCCGCTCTAAAATGAGCACCGATTGAATTTTCTCTTTTTAGTGCGGCCCGAATAATAGCCTTTGAAACATATAGCATGTTCCTTATTTCATAAGATTCAAAATCGGAAAAAACTTTTTTACCTTTTATGGGCGCATTTAATCTTTCTATTTCAAATTCGCCCGTTTTAAGGGAAACTTCATCCCTTAAAATGCCGGCATAATTCCACATAATTTCTTTAATTTGATTTTTATAAAAGTCAGGATTTTCAATATAATAGGGCTCTTGCGATTGGTAAATCGAAAGAGTATTTTTAATTTTTTCATCATATATTTTTGGAGCGGATAAATTTTTATAGATGAGATTTTCATACAACCCGAATGCACTTACCACGCATTCCAAAAGCGAATTTGAAGCAAGCCTGTTTGCACCGTGGAGCCCCGTTCTTGAAGCTTCACCTATGCAATATAAATTTTGAACATTCGTTTCAAAATCAAGATTTACTTTTATTCCTCCCATTAAATAGTGCATAGCGGGAGATACGGGAATCAGGCCTTTATTTATATCAATATTGTATTTGTTCATATAATTTGTAATTGAAGGAAATCTCTCTTTAAATTTTTCTATTCCTATTTCATTTATATCAAGATATACAAAATCTTCTCCCGTCTTATTTAACTCATCAAATATTGCCCTTGAAACAACATCCCTTGGAGCAAGTTCACCCATTTTATGATATTTAAGAATAAACCTTTCACCTTTTTTGTTTACGAGCTTTCCCCCTTCTCCTCTGACCGCTTCGGATACAAGGGGTAAACTTTCCTGATTAATAACGGAAAGTGCCGTCGGATGAAACTGTGTAAATTCCATATCAACAATATCAGCCCCAACCTCTTTTGCAAGGTAAATTCCATCCCCCGTTGCACAAGGTTTTGAAGTTGTGTATTTGTATAATTGTCCTATTCCGCCGCTTGCAATTACAACCGCATTGGAAAGCACGGCTTCATATTCGCCGGTGGCTTTATTCATTAAAAGTACACCCCTCACTACATTTTGAGAATCCGCTAAAAGCTCAATTGCCATTGTATCTTCATATACGTCGATTTCACCCGATTTAATAACGTAGTTTATAAGGGCATCTTCAATCGCTTTTCCAGTTTTATCTTTGTTGTGAAGTATTCTTGGAATACTGTGTGCCCCTTCAAGAGCAAAATCGAAAGAGCCGTCTTTGTTTTTATCAAATTCAACCCCGAGTTTTATAAGTTCTTTTATGGCATCGGCAGAATTTTCAGATACGTATATAACAGAATTAAAATCGTTTAATCCGCATCCCGCTTTAACCGTGTCATATACATGAGAGCTTATTGAATCATTTTTGTTTATATCGCTCATAACTGCAACAATTCCACCTTGAGCAAGAGAGGAGTTGCATTCATTCATTTTTGTTTTTGAAACAACAAGAATTCCGTCTTTATTGACTTTGGATTTTGACAATTTATATGCCAGAGCCAATCCGGAAATGCCTGAACCTATGATTACGGCTGAATATTTAGAATATTTCATCTTGTGTTTTATCCTTGTATATATTTATTTTATAACAAAAAGGATGTCTAATAATTATATTAATATAAAACCTGTAAAAATTCTTTGTTAACACCGGCCCCAAAAAGCGCAAAGTCAAAACTAACGGGGTCATTCGGGTCATATTCTTTTAATTTTTCGGTTAAATGACATGCTGAAACGTAGTCATTTTGTTTTCTTTCTAAAAGTTTAAGACTTCTTGAAACATTGCCCGCATGGACATCAAGGGGGATAATTAAATCTTTTTTATCAATAAAATCCCAAACTCCAAAGTCAACGGGGCCGCTTCTTACCATCCACCTTAAAAACATATTCATTCTTTTGTTTGCACCCTTAAGTTTTGGATTTGAGAACATAAAAGAAAAACCTTGGGTTTTCGGGTTGTATTTTGATGAGGATATTTTATCGTACACCCCTTGAAGAATTAGCTTTGTTTCTTTATTTTTGTTTTCGTAGAATAAATCCCCCAAATTCATCCCGCTTTTTAGTATTTCATACAAAATAAAAAAGAGGGCTTTTATGTCATAATCTTTATAAAATCGGTAAATAAAGCCATCAAGTTTATTTTCATACTTTATAAAATTTAAAATAAAACTGTAGGGGTCATAATTCATTATTTGAAGAAGCAGATTTAGTTTATTTATAAAGGCTTCTCTTTTCCCAAATGCAAATACGGAAGAAATAAAAGCCATAAGTTCAAGATTTTTTATGTCGTTTTTAAAAAGGTGAGGAAATTGAATAGGGTCCGATTTAATAAAATCTTTTGTTTCGTATTTTTTTCTTAGTTCTAAAAGGTATTCTTTCATATATTAAATTTTAATTTAATAAAATCGGGATGACAAGATTCGAACTTGCGACCCTTGTAATCAAAATGTGGTCATAATTACCGTTTCTTGTGCATATAATATACCAAAAAAGCAATGAAAACAATGATTTTACAAAAAATGACTTTCATTTATATCAACTAATGAAATCTAACATTACAAAAAAGTTTTATAATATCTTTTCGTATTTTTCATTGAGTTGATATTTTCTTTTTTTACCCTCACCCGTTGAAATTAAAAAACCTGCTTTTGCCCAATCCAGTGCCAGTTGTCTTGCTGTACGAGGTGCAAATTTAAAGAACTCTGCAATATCTTTTGAAGTGATATACTTTTGTATTTCAAACAGGCTAAGAATTTGACGTTGTTTTGTATCGAGTTCACGTAAAACCTTAATTTCATCTTTTGAATTTTGTTGCTCTTTAGCCTTGTTATATACCGACTTAAAAGCAATCGCCATACCGTTAATAAAGTATTCAACCCACTTAGTGATAGGTGCTTCGGCTCTCCCTATATAGTAATTATGAGAATCACCTATGGTTATTGCTTCATAATATCCTTGCAGGTCTTTAGCATAGTATTCTTCAAGCGAATAAATACCTTTTAAATCATATCCGTATTTGTGTAGTGCAAGAGTAGTCAGAAGTCTTGCAGTTCTGCCGTTACCGTCAAAATAAGGGTGAATAGTTACAAACTGATAGTGAATTATACTTGCAATAATGGGAATTGGAATATCATTTGGTGTATTTATCCAACTAACAAATTCTTTCATTAAATTAGCCACATCTTTTGCTTCAGGTGGCATATAAACAATACCGCCTGTTATAGAATCAGTTATAACATTTTGCCCTTCTCTATATTCTGTACCTTTAACTTTTGTACTACCACCGCCGGTTACTAATGCATGGATATATTTAATATTATCTTCCATAATAGGTGATTTGTTTTTGGCAAGTTTTTCTATGTAATCAAAAGCTGCATAATAACCCTTAATTTCTTTTTCATCACGTACCCTGCCGGTATTTGAAACGACCTTTTTGGTGGCGATAAGGTCTTTAACTTCTTCTTTTGTAAGCCTGTTACCTTCAATTTGAGTTGAATAATGAATGGTAGAAACTTTTGCAGTTTCTCTAAGAGAATTTAATAATTTAGGGTTAATTGGCAAGCTCTTAATGCCCTCTTTAACTCGTTCTATCTCTAAAAGGTTATTTGCTATTGTATTAGTTATTAAAAACTTGGGTTCGAATTTTGCCATAAATTAGCCTCTTTTATGCCACTATTTTGCCATAATCTTGCCAAAAAGTCAAATTTAATACGGAATAGCACTATATAAAAACTTACGATATGATTATTTATAATGTTTGATTTGTAAATTCATAATCAAAATACTTATTGCCTTAAAACAGAAATAAAAAATAAGCAAATAAAATTTAAACGATTACACAAAATTTACACAAAAATAAAATTAAAGGGTTTTAGTTAATAAGCTAAAACCCTTTAAAATAAAGTATCGGGATGACAAGATTCGAACTTGCGACCCCCGCGACCCGAACACGGTGCGCTACCAAGCTGCGCTACATCCCGATATTTTATTCAATTTTCAAATTCTTGGGTGCAGCTTGGTATTTTGTTATACGGCTCCGACCGAGCTACGCTCGGACATTCGCCTGCCCCACTCATAAAGTGACATTTAGTCACTTTCTTCGT
>CANRHZ010000033.1 GCA_947630535.1 Candidatus Gastranaerophilales bacterium
ATGAAAGCATACCACGATAAAGTTGAGCCGTATATTGAAAGAGATATTTCAAGAATTGAAGTCGGGGATGTATTAGTTGCAGACGGACACGTTTTAAATTTTCAAGTAATTAATCCATTCACAGGCAGACCAACAAGAGCCACTTTGGTTGGATTTTTAGATTGGAAATCAACCGCACTTGTTTTAACTGTAAGTTTTGCTCTATGCAATACTAATTCTTATGATGCTTACGGACAAAAAACAGGCTCGTTCAGACAAAACGGCTCGACCATTAATCAATATGACAGATACGGCTCAAAAACAGGAAGTTTCAAACAAACTGCAAGCGGTTATAATTCATACGACCGCTATGGAGCTAAAACAGGAAGCTATAAAACAACAGGCTCAACCACCACGCAATACGATAAATACGGAGCTAAAGTCGGCACTTATAAAACAAATTCAAACGGTGTAACAACCAAATATGATAAGTACGGACAAAAGACAGGGCTCATTCAAAAAAGATTCATCGGGCAGGATAACCGAGTACGATAAATACGGAAGAAAAGTCGGGAGTTATAAGTAAATTATTTTATAAATTTTTATAAAATAATTGAAATTAACAGCACAGAAATAATCAGAGTACCGCATACAGGCTCTTTGATTTCGTCTTCGGCTCAATAATTCGCTTTGTAAAACTAAGTATTTCCATATACTCTTGACAATAATTAGATGTCTAACTATAATACATTTATGAAAAACTTATTGTCTTTAATCTCAAAAATACGAGAATATGGGAATCATTTTATTATTGAAGAATTAAAAAGAAACGGGATAGAGGGGCTTGTACCAAGCCATGGGGATATTTTAGTCTGTCTTTATGAACAAAATAAAATGACGATGAAAGATATATCGGATAAAATACATAGAACAAGACCGACGGTTACTGTTTTAGTTGATAAACTGGAAAAACTTGGCTATGTGAAAAGAGAAGTTTCAAAAGGGGATAATCGCTATACTTATATTGTTTTAACTAAAAAAGGGTTAGATTTTAAACCTGTTTTTGAAAAAATATCAAATGATTTAAATAATATGCTTTATAAAAATTTATCAGATAGTGAAGCGGATACACTTGAAAAATTACTGGAAAAAATATAAAAAGGAGAAAATTATGGCAAACTTTAAAAATGTTGAAATAGGGTCAATACAAGAAATCGGGCAAAAATATGAAAACGGGAAAGCATTTTTGCATGATGTATTAGGTTTGACAAGCTCGGAAATTTCCGTTAATTCAATGCCAAAAGGTGTAAAACTCCCCTTTAATCATAGACACAAACAAAATGAAGAAATCTATATCTTTTTAAAAGGTGAAGGAACAATGACACTTGATAATGAGGCAATTGAAGTTAAAGAAGGCTCTTGTGTAAAAGTTCTGCCCGAAGCCAAAAGAACAATGGAATCAAAAACTGATTTACAATATATTTGTGTTCAAGCTAAAAGCGGAAGCTTGGAGGAGTTTGGGTTTGGTGATGGCGAGTTGTGTTAAAACAAAGGAAATAATATGGATTTAATTGAACGCAATAGAGAATTAATGAAAAAATTTGAAACAATGATAAATACGGCAGATGTTAAATTGGCTGAAGTTTTGGTTGCACCTAAAGCGGCGTTTTACACCCCCGCAAGTCCTGAGCCTCTTTACGGGGGAAGTGGCTATTTGTCTGTTGTTCATTGGATGAGAAAAGGTTTTAGCGATGTTAAATGGCATATAACTGATATGGTAGCAAACAAGGATAAAGTTGCAGTTAAATGGGATTTAACGGGAACTCACGACGGCGAATTTATGGGAATAGAACCGACAAATAAAAAAATTTCCGTTTGCGTTATGAATTTTTATTATTTCAATGAAAAAGGTCAAGTTATAAATGATATAGCGGCAGAAGGTATGATAGGAATTCTTCGTGGAATTGGAGCAATGTAGTGGATTATAAAAAGTTTGGAAATTCAATTTATGTAAGATTAAACCGAAATGATGAAATCATCTCAAATATTATAGATATTTGTAAAAAGGAAAACGTTTTATCTGCAACATATTCAGGCATAGGGTGTTGTTCTGATGTTGTTGTATCAAGCTTTGTCCCTGCAAAAGATGAATTTTTAGAACATAAAGAAAGCGGAGTTTTGGAATTGGTTTCTTTAAACGGAAATATCTCAGCGGATGAAAATGACGAGATTTTTCACCATACCCATGCAATATTTTCATTCTACGATTCTGATTACAAACTCGTATTAACAGGCGGACATTTAATTAAAGCAGTTGTTTTATATACGGCTGAAATTGTTATAAATCCCGTTTTGGGTGGTGTTATAAGAAGAAAAAAAGATAAAATAACAGGTATTACCGTTTGGAATTTATAAAATGATTATAAATACAGGCGCAAAAAAGATACCGTTCAATACTATAGCTATTGGCTTTTAAAGAGATTTAGCGAAGGGTTTATTTATTCAAGAAATCCTTTTTATCCAAATAAAATTACAAGATACGAATTAAACCCCGAAGTTGTTGATTGTGTTATTTTCTGCTCTAAAAATTATGAGCCGATTTTACTAACAAAAAATATACAACAGATTACCACATAAAAACTTTTGAAAACATGTCTAAAACACTATCAAATCACATCGACAGGTGCATTTTCAGCTTTGTTGAAATGTATAAAAAATTATCAGTAAATATGCCGGAATTAAAACCAATTACAAAATGAGGAGAAAAATGTCATTGCAAAAAGATTGGGTGAAATTGCTCAAAAATATAATATTCATCTGCTCCTAAAAAAGCAATTGAAAATTATAAAGCGCATAATCCAAACTCTCCTATTCTTTTTGGCGAAATAAAAAAAGAAGATATTATACAAAAAGGGTGTCAAAAAAGTTTTATTGATAAAAGAGAATTTGTTCAAAAATTGAGATTATTTTAAACAAATTTGAAATTACCATCACCGAAATAATCGTGCCTAAATGATTCAAATAATCAAACCATGTGTTTTGTAGTTAATTGAGTAGTTTGCTTTTTACGGATAGTTTGCTTTTTCGGTGGTGTTGGCTTCCTGTTTGGGTTTGAGTATAAGCAAAACAAAATTAAAACAGGCTTTTTATTGGCACTAAAATTCATAAAACTTTTAACAAAATGGCCAGCTCACTTGTAAAATCAAGCAAGTTTGAATATTTTCCGCCGCTAAGCTAAAAAAACAATTTACTTTTGCTAAAACTACAACCCCGATATTTCATCAAGAATTTTTTGAGCACACTTTTGAATGAATTCATCTGTTGAATTTATATGTTGTTCAGCAATTTTTTGTATTTGTCCTATATCTTCGGGATACTTAGATTTTGGTAATATATATTCAAGTACAACTTTAATTTTACCGTCAATAGTCGTCCCTTTTGATATTAATTTGTATGCTGCACCTCTGGGCATTACTATTTCACCGCCGTGTTCCATGTTTCTGGATACCCTGGCTCCTTTTGGAATTCTTATAATTTCAAGCATTGAATCTTTGAGATTATAATTATTTTGCGATATCAAACTTTCTTGTTGAAAGGCATATGCACATCCTTCGTCTAATATGACTGTATCTGTGATTTTGGCATTTTCTATAACATTAAACGGCTTATTTCTCCATGGACTATTTGAACGTCCGACGATTCTATATCCAATGCAATCTTTTTCAAGCGGAGTTAATTTTGCAAATTCTTTGTCAAGTTTAATTGCTTGACACCCACCTAAAATTTCATCGTAATCAACAATACCTTTTTTTAAATCAGCAACAGCTCGAATATAAGTATTTTTATTATCAACAAAATGATGACTTGGAATTTCCGAATTTGGAATTTTACAATTTGGAATATACTCATTTGGATTTTTTGTCCAACGATTTGCTTGTTTAGAAATTTGAACAATATCACCTTCTAATGGATACGCTAATTTCAGCCCTCTTGTATTAACTTTCACAGGTTTTGTTGCAAGCAAATTTTTGCCGATTGTATGAGTCCGGGCAATAATTTTTTTACCTAAATTTAATCCCGCTTTTTCAATTCCCATAGAAATATTCTTATTTCCCCTATTTATTTATATAAAGTACTTTTCTGATTGGAAATTGTCTATTTATTGCAAAATTTTATTTACTTTGCCAAAAACCGTCAAACCATCTGACCCAAGTAATCATACTAAGTGTTTTTTTGCAGGTTCGTATACTAAAGTCCATTTTGTGAGGTGTATTGTAGTTAATCGGGCAACTTGATATTTTACGGTTAGTATGATTATTATGGTGGTGTTGAATTAAAACTGTTTCCCTCCCTTGCATTTTTGGCTAATGTGTTTGAGGTGTACGCTTTGTTTTTGTATTTTCGTAAATGTCCGTTTTGAAAATTAGCAAAAAATTAACACTAAGTTTTGGAAAAAACAACAACAAATTTCATATTATTTTTTAGCAAGTTGTTTTTTTAAATTTTTATAAACATCACTATATTTATAACCTATCATCATAGTTATTGTTTTTTGCATTATGATAAAGCAAACAAACATAACCAACGCACCTATTAAATAATCAAGACCCGATAAAATATTATTTTTAATCAAATATGTAAATAATATTATTGTAACAATAGCTTGAATTTCGGCTGTAACCATTCCCGGGGAATATAATTTAGGACATTTAAAAAGTTTTATGAAAAAAATATGAATAAGCTCTTCAAAAAGTCCTAAAAAAGCAAGCGGCAAAACGGTAATCGGATAATTGTGCAAAATAAATGGTGCTATCGTAAATGTCAAAAGAAGAATGCTTGTAGGAATTCTGCTTGCTCTTTCCTGTTCTGTTTTAATATCAACACTAATCATATTTGCAATTAATTTTGTAAGGCTTCCTGGGTATTTTATTTCTTCCTATTAGTGTAAAACAAATAAGAAAATATACACTAAAACAAATTTTTGAATAACGGATAAATCACCGATAATTCCTGCAATAAGAAGAATTGACATTGAAATTACGGTATAAATTTCTAAGGCATAATATTAATAAATTTTACCATACACCCTCCCGTTTATTTTACAACAAACTATATCATAAATTTTAATTGATACAAAGCAAATGCACATTCATTCTTGGCAAGATGCGCTTGAGCCTTGGAATATCCAAGTAATCTTTCGGAAAAAAATTCCGATTTTAAGACTTAAAAAAGATAATTGAAATTTGGATTTTGCCGCTTGCGCTTCATATACCGCTCAAAATTACGGTGCAAAAAAAGCCCAGAATAAAAGAAGGTGCAAAAGTCGCAATCTTAATCGGGCTCACTATAAGCATAATTTGCCTTTTTATTCTTGTGTTTGCTTTAACTTCGATAATGTCAATCTTTATGGATGTTCAGATATGAATGTCATAAGACTCTATAACAGCAGTATTTGAATATTGTTATTATCTTTTATTTCTTTTTTAGTACTCTTTTGCAAGGGAAAGCAGGAGCGGTTGTATTGTTTTTAGGGTATAAAACAGATTTAATGACAAAATATAAAAAATTGAAAATTGAAAAAGAAATATAATAATCAAAACTTCAAAATTTTCTTATTTATTTCATAAAAGTACGGTTCCAAATCGCAAAAATCTGCAAATTCAACAAAAGAATTAAATTTTAACCGTTTTCTTCTTTGATTTGAAATCCTTAAAGCATATACTTCTTTTACTCCGGGGATTAATTCCAAAATATAGGCAGGTTCTTTATTTATATCCAAAAAAGGGCTTATGCTATTATCGCTTTTAGCCTGTTCTATTAATGCCTTGAAATTATTTATCTTATTTTTCTTATAAGTTTTATATATAATAACTGTAACAGGAATCGTGAGAATTACAATTGCTAAGGTCAAGTAGTTTTTTTCTGCCATACAACATGCAATTAAAAAAACATAGATAAAAACCGGAATATTCATATAGGCCATTATAACACAATTTTACATCATTAATTTAAAAGATAAATTCAGTCTTTAAAGCTTATCCCTTTTTCTTTTAAAAGCGCAAGAACATCATCCAATCTGCTTTGATATATCTTCAATTCTTCCTGTAAATTAAATTCTTTAGCGGTCTGTATGAGGGATTTTAAGGAATTAACTTCCGATATATAAGCGCTTGTGGTGCCGTTAAAATCGCTTTTTTGTATACTCTTAATTAAGCTTTCATAACTGTTTTTTAAAATTTTAAATTTAACGGGGTATTTTTTATTTTGAAGATTTTCCATTAATCTTGCGCCTGTTTTTTGCAGTTTATTTATGCTATTTTGCATATTATACCTCATAATCTATACTGTTGCAAATTCTATTGTTTCAAAATATTTATTCAAATCATCAAGTGTAAGTATAAGCGTATCTGCCGTGTTCCAAGGGTTATTAACTTTATAAACTATCTCACCGTCAATTAACATGGGTCGTAAACTGTATGTATGAGAGTATGCAATTCTGTAATCAAAATTCATAAAGTCTTGATCAGTCATATTTTCTTTATATTTGCTATCCAGATTGAATATTTTCCCTTCCCACTCGTCGGGATTAGTTAAAATTTCCTGTACCCCCGGACTGTCTATATATGCATACACATTATCCTCAAGCCCGAGCAGATCATAAGTTGTGTAAGACCAACCGCCGTTTCGTGCAGTTTGAGGTCCGTTTAAAACACCTCCCAACTCGGCAATGTCTTTTTGCACATCGGGAATATCGTAAGTTTCAGTTCTGTTTCTGCACACACGAACACCTATTTCAAGGCTATTTAATGAAAACGTGTCATCTGGGTTTAAATAGTCTATGTCGAAGTCTAGGGAGTTATCCATGTATGCGTCAGCTTTTTCCATTAATTTCGTTTTAAGTTCTTCAAAACTCATAGCGCCGTTTGAACTGCGGAATTTATCCACAATTTCGCTTACTTCATCGTAATATTGCAGTCTATTGGCATAGGAATCAAGTCTTGCTTGCAGGGGTCTTATTTGATTTTCAAACAGATTTAATCCTACCGCATATTCTAAGCCTTGTATACCCTCAGGGCCCTTTACCACCATGGATTCCGGGGTTCTATTTATTATTTCGTTATCATTCATATAGCTATCCCCTATGTAATCAGAGACTTTTTTCCCGTTTTCAATTTTAAATTTAACGTTGCCGTTTGGCAAATCAAATTCTACCCCGTCATCAACCTCTTTTATGCAAGAGAGTAAATGCACCCTGCCTGCGGGATTTTTGTTCAGCGAATCCAAAGATGAAACAAGCCAGCAATCACCGATGTCCCCTTGGCTAAAAGCAAACCTCTGAACCGGCGGAAATAATTCCATATATTTTTCAGGCGAAAAATCAAGTTCTTTTAGTGTGCCGTTAGTTAATTTAATACTTACCTTGCCTGAATTGCCTATAGTGCATATATCACCTGCTTTTATTTTGCTGATTGCATCATCTGCCGAATCAAAGGTTTTAACAAATAATTTTTGCACTTGAGCGGGGTCATTTAAATCAATTCCGCTTATTTGAGCTTTGTATAAGGTATCAATATCCTGTTTTACAAGAAAATTAACTTTATTTCTTGCGAGCAAAGAACCGTCGTATGCCCATTTATTAAAATAAAAATCGCTATTTTCGTCCGTGAGTACCCCCGCATTTCGCAATGAATCAACCTTATCAAGAATAGATTTTGAAGCTACAACCATATCGGCATCGGCAGAGCTGATAATTTCGTTATTCAAAAGCCGCCCTTTTGCGTCAAAATCCAAACTTATTTTTGTGCCGTCTTGAAGTGTACTGCTAACTTTGACTAAATTCCCCGAATCATCAAATTTCATTGAATCCATATCAAGGTTACATAAAAGTTCGGTCTTGCCGCCCTTAGAGGGAAGTATTTCATCTATGCCTTTTATATTGTCATAATTTCTTGTAATCGTCTTTATTGTATTATCAAGCGATTTTTGCATATCAATAGTTGTGTTATCCAAAAATTTAAGTGCGGAATCTTCATCCATACCTGCACTTCTAAGCGCATTGAATGAGGTTTTTGCATTATTCATCAATTGCTTAACCTCATATTGATTAACAACCCCATCATCAATAAGGTTGTCATCAAGTTTACCCGATACTATATTTGCAAGCTTATTATCGGTATTGCTGCCGTCCAATACTTCATTAATAGCATCCGCAAATTTTGCACTCTCTGCACTGCCCTTAATTGAAGAACCAACCATACCGACGGTTTTCATACCCATATTAAATATCGCACCGACTTCAGCACCTGTTTTCATTGCCTGTAACATCTGCTTCCCGTCGAAATCGACATCTTCGTTAAACGCTGCTTCAAGTGCATAATTTGCACCTGCGCTTATACCGCCGTCTATGGAACCTTCCGCTGCCGCTCCCGCCAATTGTGCGGTATTATTTATCATGGCATGTTGGACACTTTGTTTGAATGTGGTTGCTACCGCATCATCCGCAAGGCTTCCTACACCTTTTGTTATATAGCTTCCTGCGCCGTTTGCAATGTTACCTATAAAACCGTTTGCGGCGCCTGCCAACATATCTTTTGCAAAGTCAACTCCGGTATAATTAAATTCAAGTGTTCCATTGCCATCGGCATCATAAATACTGTTTGTGCCCTTTAAAAGTGTGTTAACCGCAGCACCCGTGCCTGCCGCTATACCAAAGCCTGCTGCAACAAGGCCGAGCGAAGCACCTGCGGTAAACGGAGCTGCGCAAATTCCGACAACCGTACCCAAAGTCACCGCAGCGGCTGCGGCAGCACCGCTGACAACACCACATACAGCATCGGTTGCACTGTTTTGGGTTTCAACATATTTTTCTATTGACTGCGCCGCTTTTGAATTATTTGCACTTGATAATGCTCTGCAATCAAGTTTATTTGTTTTAAGCGCACTTATGGTATCATTTTTACAGTCTGTTATATCGCTCAGATGATTGTTTTTAATATCTTCATCCGTAACTGTTTTGTTTTCGGTTTTGACTCCCTTTAATTCATTATAGGCTACATTGTTGATGATTTGACCCACATCAAAATTGTTGCCCGTAGCCTCTTTATAAATAGCTGCAAATTGAGCGGGGTCATTACAATCTGCCAGTTGTTGCGCAAGTTGTTGGTAACTTGCTACCTGACTTCTTGCTTCCTGTTCGCTTGTTCCTATGCCAAGAACATTATTTACACCGCCTATTGTCTTGCTTAACCAGCCTTGAGCATTTGCCCGAGTATCCATATCGTTTTGAAGGTCTTTGGCCTGAGATAAAATTGAATTTATAATATCGTCTTTTGATATTACTTTGCCATCAATTACATATTGCCCGCTATTTAAAGCTTCAAACGTTTGTTTTGACTCACTCACACGGTTTTGAGCAACAGAAAGGGCATCAGTCAATTCCTTGCCTTGTAATTCGCCCAATTTGCTTGTTGTTGCTTTTTCCAGTTCGGCTTTGCTAAGCTTTGAAGGGTCAACTACAACACCGTCAAGCATAGTAACATCGGTATTGCCGTAGATTTCTTTGTATGCCTCTTTAATCGCTTTTTCATCACCGCTTTTAATTGCTTCATTCAGTAATTCTTTTTTTTGTTCCAGTTCTTTTTGGTTGGCTTTTGTGCCGCCGCCGAAGGCTGATGTTATGCTATCTGCTATGCCGCCTCCGTTTTTATCCGCAAGAATTTGCGCCTGCTCGTTATCAAGAGCGGCAATCATTTCTTCCTGAAATGCAAGTTGGGCTTCTTTTTGGGCTATTTCATCCCTTATGGTTTCAATTTCACCATTGAGCGCATCAATTTTTTGCTCATCACCATTTATCGCTTCAACTGTGGCATTAATAGCTGAATCATAAGAATTTTGGGTTGTTGTTCTTGTTTCTTGTAAACCGGAAACAAAAGTTTCAAGTTCGGAGCATATTTGTAAACAGGATACAACTTCGCCATTCGCATCTGTCACGTTACCGTCAGCATCCGTTTTGTAACCTTTTAAGGTCATGAAATCATCAAGAGCGCCGTTGTAATGTTCTTCGGCATTTTCTTGTTCACCCATTGCATTTGCAAGAGTCAAAAGAGCATCTGCATATTCTTGATCGGTTACTTCCCTATCCCCCGTTGCTCTGTCTAATACCACTTGCGCCGCATCTGCTACTTTTTGTGCGGTGTCCTGTTCATTTTGTGCCTTTTCAAGAGCTTCAATTGCTTCTTCGTCAACAACTCTTGCTTTTTCTTCTTCTTTCTGCTGCCTTTCAAGCTCGGCTTGAGCATGGTCCCTGCCTGCAATTGCATCTTGGAGCTTATTTTTTAGTGAGCTTATCCAATTGCAGAATTTCCTCCAGCAGCTTTCATCGCCTTTTTTAGACATGGCACTGTTATATTCTTTTTGAGCTTCGGCAACTTGTGCCTGTTTTTGATTTGCTACGTTAAATGCGGTTTTTGTTTCACCGACTTCACTTGCAAGATTTGCCCCAGTTTCCTGTTTATCGGCTGATTTTGAACTTACGGTATCTGTTGCATCGCTTAAATCACTGCAAGCTGAAGAATAATCTTCATTTGCAGCCTGTTCACAGGCAATTGCTTCTTGATTATCTGCTGCCGTTTCATCTTTATCTGTTGCTGCATCTTGAGTTTCTTGTACGGCGCAATCAAGAACATCTTTTGTTTCATCTTTTGTTTCTGTTGCAGCATTCAAATCTTCTTGTGCTTGTTGTGCAGCATCTTGTGCTTGTGTTAAAGTTTGTTCGGCATCTTGTTTATCGGTCTGTGCATCTTCCAGATTTGTCTGCTGAGTTTGAATATCTGAATTAATTTGCCCCAAAGCTTCGTTTGCTTCATCTTGGGTCTGTTGATATTTTGTTTGTTGCTGGTTTAAATCTTTAACGGCAGCTATTTGTTCTTGAATTAATGAGTTTAATTGACTGTCTGAAGATTCTAAGGGGCTTAAATTTTCATAATCTGAAGCTTTCCCTTCAAATATATTTGTTTGATTTGAAATATTATTCGAATTGGAAGCATAAGAATTATCGGTTTGTGAATCCCGCCCGTTGATATTTTCACCCCTAACAACCTCAGAACCTGTATTTTGCGCATTTGTTTCGGTTGTATTTTCAAAAGAATGATTATTTGTATCATCAGTTGCAGATTGGCTTTGAGATAAATTTTTCGTTTGGGCGAATTCGGCATTAATATCGGTATTTACGGAAACATCAGTGCTTTTCTTTGAGCTTATAGTTTTTTCAATAGAGTTTTGTTGTGCAGGATTAGGGTTTTTTAAACGTGAATATGAAATGATTTTATCGTCTTTTGTTGCAATTGATTCCAATTTGTTATCTTTAATCTGCAAAGAACTTATATTAAAAAAGCCGTTTGATTCCTTCAAAATTAATTCCTTGTCATCAAATGACAAGTTATTGTTAATATAATCTCTAATAGCATACGAATCGGTTATTGTTGCGTTATCAGATGTAGAGGAAAAATCAAGTTCGGCTAAATCATCTTCGGTTTCACTTATATTTGTATTTGTATCCGTTTTTTTGGTTATGAGGTCTGCTTCATCCTGATGTGTAACTTTATTATCGAGATTAAGAGGCATATCGGTATAAATGTTTTTTATTTCCATTTTGCCTTGCATTTCGTTTCCCTTTGTTGGTTATTTGATTGATTATGTAATCGGCGAAAAAAGGGAATATCTTTAAGCGTTTGATAAGAAATATTAATTTTTATAATAATCTCAAGTCAAAAATTAAAAAAATGAAACTTAAAAAAAATAAACAACCATTCCCCAATAAAATTCAAATAAAGAGGCAGACGCTTAATTTCTTTTGCCTCACCTTTATCTTGGCAAAGAAATTTTGCGCTCTAACTGAATCTGTCACTACTAAGTTTGGCTATAAGCCTTACATAAGTAATGATGTAGGATTTTCACCCATTTTTTATATATCTCGGATTCTCATCCTTCATTTGGTGAAACATTTAGTTTGCTCAATTAAGGGTGGTGTAGGTTTTTTGCGGTCTGTTTAAGATATTAAAAAAGCCGCTTAATTAAGCGGCTTTTATTATATTATTTTTTTTTATTTAATATGTCCCATATTTGTTTTGTGGTCTATATCGGCATTTTTCTGGTTTGCATGAATTTTGCCTTGAATTGTTCTTACCGCAAAAATTGCAGCACCCACACCCAATGCAATTGCGGCGGGAACTTTATTGCCCTTCATGTATTTTTTAAAGAAATTCTTATATGTTTCTAATGCTTTCTTTCCGTTTTGAATAGGAGTTTTTGTAAAGAGCGAGGGAAGGGACATTATTGCTTTTGTGCCTGCTTTTATTGTGTCTTTTCCGATTCCTTTTATGGTTCCCCAGATAGAACCCTTTGATTGTTTGATATTTTTTGCTATAACACCTGTAAGTGCAACTCCAATAGTACCTTCAACAGTGCCTCTTGCAATACCTGCAGCAGTATTTGTTACATTATTGTAGCTTTTTAAAACATCTGTAAAATTTTTAATGAGTTTTCTGTCTGATTTTGTTTCGGCCGTATCGCCTTTAAAACATACATTCTGACTAATTGGTTCAATCATTTTTACCACCTTTTCCAAATTTAATAAAACTGCTGAACATAAAATATTGCGTAAATTCTGTCGTGTTATCAATCTATTTTACAAAAATTTACAAAAAAATCAATCGTCGGATTTTTTAATAAAAGCCTATACAACATTCGTAAGAACAAAAATCATTGATGCGATTAAAAGGCTGAATTAAATTTCCAATGTTTTGAAGCCAAAATAATTCTTTTTGGCAGCTCTAAAGGCTTTTAGAGTCTGATATTTTTTTATTAAGCAGATTGTTTATATTAAAATAATCGTAATATTGTTTTTCTTAGCAGCTTGTTTTAATTGACTGTGTTTTAAATCTGTATTTAAGAAATCCTTTTTATTTAAAACAACAGCCTGAATTTTTGGTTGAAAAACAACGGCTTCATTTATATATGTACCCCCATTTTCATTACCTGTAAGAAGATAGTTGTGCATATTATTTATAGCATCTTTTATAGTTTTAGCATCAAGAGTTCTATTTGAACTTAGTGTGACAGTTTGAATATCTCTTTTATCCGAATATTTTTCCAGATGTTTATAAAGTTCTAAATATTCATCATCCGAAAGATTTAACTGTTCTTTTAAATAATTTGGAAGTTCATTGCGACATTTTTTATTTTCTTCAGCTCTATTTTTTTCATCTTTATAAGAATTGTTTTCTCCGTAAATAAAATCTTTAAAATGTTCAAAGCCTCTTTTTCTGCCGGTACAACATACATTAATGCCGGCTAATGCAATATCTGCATTGGAAGAATATAAAATTACATCACAATTTCCTTCTCTGTATCCCGGATTATAATTGGTTTTTATATTGCCCGAAGCATTTAAAAAACTTGAACTTAAACATATTTCCTTACTGTCGTCGCAAAGATTTATCATAGACTCAAAATCACAAGGGGCATTATGGGCTAATAAATTAAGATTTTTGACTTTTGTCCCTTTCAAAAATCCGTATACGGATAAATCAGCTTCTTTATCCGTAAAATCTAAATATTTTACACCTTCCTTGTCGGTCGGGAATTTTGATGTATCATCGGGTAAATTATCTGCAAATAAGGGTATTCCGCCCGAGTGTATTGTTTTAATGTTAGAATTTATTTCATTTATTTGCTCCAAAGAAGGTGCCCATTCGTATCCTGAAGATTCACTATCTGCCTTTGCCATTATTTGTGCAATTTTAAATTCATTATTATGCCTGAATATGGCGGCCAAATCTTTATTGGATTTTCCATCCGTTAACCAGTGACTATTCATTATTAAATTGTATATTTGTTCCTTTTCTTGCATAGAAATCGGAATTTTTTTCATTATTTCTTTTGCATATATTGCTGATGGCCTTTGATGTTCCGTATCAATCAATTCTTGTTTTTTTGCTATATCATGAAACATTACGGAAAAGAATAATATGCGTTGTTCTTTTTTCGTTAAATTTTCTGTTTCGGGATTATTGAGGCATCTTTGTAAGTTGTCCAAAGTATGATAATCTACAGAATTTCCTCTGTGTTGAATTTTTCCTATGATTGAAATAAACTCGGGAAATACTGTTATAAAATCATTTAATAATTTTTCAGCCTCTTTGTCTTTATCATCTAATATGATTTTATTATTTAATACAAAATCATTAACATATTTATTTGTTTTAGATACGGCTTTTTGAACCTTCGAAGATAATAAAGAAGTATCTGCATTTGTCGGAACAGGAAATTTTATTATGTCATTTTTGCTATCTATACTGAATTTGTAGTAATCGAAAATTTCTTTTCTTTCTTTTATGGTTAAATCTTTTATTGCCGTATTAAAATCGGAAATAAAACTGTTTCTTGTATATTTAAGCGGCACTCCATTGTTGTATTTGCTTAAATCCATATTCCCGATACTGTTTTTTAAAAAATCTGTATCAAAATAATTACTGTTTAAAAAATCATTAATTTTTGCAGGATTAACATTTATTGCGCAAACGGGTTTATTTTTCATTCGTTCCCCGAGCTCTTGTTTTAACAGTTCTGAAGAACCCAGCCTTTTACAATCTTTTATTAAGCCGAATTTTGTCAAACTGTTGTTATTTTTAAGCCCGTTTATAAACTCATCATCTAAGTATAAATCAAAGGATTGCATATATTTTGATTGTTCTTTTGTAGTTAACATATCAAAATTTTCGTATTTTTGAATATTATTTATATTGCTAACAAGCATTAAGTACATTTCTTGAGATGTTAGCGTTTTATTAATTTTTGAACGCTTTTGATAAGCGCTGCCTGTCATTTTATGTAAAGTGTCTAAATCTTGTGCGCTAAGTTCTTCAAAAGTTAAAATTTTTGCTACTTGATTTAAGTCATTTTTCATATGCGACGGCAAATACTGTTGCAATTCATTTTTAAAATATGTATATTTTGCTTCTACATTTTTATAATCCAAACGGGCAAGCTCTTTTATTAAATCTTTGTTTTCATGGATTTTGCTTAAAGGAACACCGTTTGCTTTAAATAATTTAATTATTTTTATTTTGCCAATTTTTTCATTAATTTTATTACTTATTGTATTTTCTGCATTTTGAGGTTTTTTTGTGAAATACCCAATACCATAGCTAATTGAAGTTGGCAGCGTATAAGATTTTTCTTCTTTATTATCACTTGATAAAGTTTTAGATGAGATGTTTTTTGATAATGAAGAATTTTTATTTGCCAAATATTTGCCTGTTATTTGACCAATTTTTTGTATAAACATTATGCTTACCTTTTTTTGTATAAAGAAAATCCATAATAATAATTGCCAAATTTTTACTATATGTAAATAATTTTGATGAAAATGTCTGATATAAAAATAATACCTTTAAAAAAACGGGAACATCCAAGTAAAACTAAAAGCCTTTAAAAGTTTATGAAATTATAGGGGAACTTTTAGATTTCCTTTAATCTGTGAAAATTATAAATACCCATTGCGACAAATTTTTGGCGAAAACTATTTTTATATATCCGCCTAAAACTCAATACTTATATGGGACACTTTAAATAATTGCTGAAAAAGCGCCTTTAAGGTTTAATCAAGGTATAGAATTCCTTCCTCTTTTAGGATTTCTAATTCTTGTTGTTCCTGTGACAGTTGCCAAAATGCTTCTTTGAACTTTCTTTTTAATTCTTTTTTAGGGATTTTTTTACCTTTATCAAAAGATTTATTTTCTAAAATTTCAATAATCCTTTTTCCGTTTGTAGTAGTTATTTCAAGGGTTTTATTATCTTTGAATATAATTTTCAAAAGATGCCTGTAATTCAACTCTTTTTCTTCGATTTTTGAAATATTATTTATAGAATATTTTTCACAACTAAAATAATATTTGTTTTGCGATTGAGCGATTATAAAATCTTTGTTTTCAATATCTAAAATAAATAATCCGATATCAATTGTATAAAATTCATCAACAGAAAAATTATTCTCCCATGCGAAATTTAATATGCTATTAATTTTAAGATTTCTCTTTTTTTCTGTTTTGGCATAATCAAAAAAGATTGAAACAAACAATAAAATAAACATTAAAAAAATGTAATAAAGCGAAATACGTGAGTAAAGATAATTTTTGTCAAAACTGTTAAAATAGCCCAAAAACCCCGCACCAAAAAAAAGCATGATTGCAAAGTAGCTGCGCTTAGGCTCAATCTGACCAAATTCGTTTTCCCTGAAACCAAATATTATAGATAAAATTGAAATTATAAATAAAGTTTTTGCAAGCATAATTTTTATGTCGATTTTTTATTTTATTATATTGGTATATTTAAAAAATAGAAACAATAATTTCAAATGATTATAAATACAGGCGCAAAAAAGACACCGTTCAATACTATAGCTATTGGCTTTTAAAAAAATTTAGCGAAGGGTTTATTTATTCAAGAAATCCTTTTTATCCAAATAAAATTACAAGATACGAATTAAACCCCGAAGTTGTTGATTGCGTTATGCCGGAATTAAAACCAATTACAAATGAGGAGAAAAATGTCATTGCAAAAAGATTGGGTGAAATTGCTCAAAAATATAATATTCATCTGCTCCTAAAAAAGCAATTGAAAATTATAAAGCGCATAACCCAAACTCTCCTATTCTTTTTGGCGAAATAAAAAAAGAAGATATTATACAAAAAGGGTACCGCAAAGCGGGTGTTCCGATAAAAATTATATTGTAATTTAAAACACCTGTTATATTTTAAGCTCGGGTTTAATTCCTCCTTTATGTTTTTTAGCAATTGACTTTGTTGTTTACATTAATAAAAATTTACATTAATAAAAATTTTGGCAAATTTATTTTTTTATTGGTTTTAAACTGACATTAGTAAAAAGGATGGATATTAATGAGCATCATTGAACAACAATATATAAAAAATCCACTCGTAAAATCTTTTGAACAGACATCTCAACCTAAAACGAATAAAACATCCAAAAATCCCATTAAAACAGAAGGAAGCAATATGTCGCTTGCTTTTGCCGGTAAAGATGCTATTGGCAGGGCAGGTATACTGCTTCAATCTAAAGAAAGTAATAAAACTCTAAAAAACGAAGCAACAGATACCTTGAGTCAGGTCACACCAACTTCCGATTATAAAAAAGAAGTGTTAGCTCGTTCTAAAGACATAGCTAAAGAAGCGGAAGTTATACATGACAGGTCAGATGAAGTGAAAAAAGAAGCATATGCTGCATTATCCGATGCACAAAATTTAGTTAAAAATACAGCTGCAAAAATAGAATCAAATCCAAAAAGTTTGGCACGCAAAAATTCTTTTTTTAGAGAAACGCAAGGCGATAAAACCATAAAAGCCTTTTATAAAATAGAAAATGGTAAAGCCGTTATTCAGAGTATAAACATAGATAAAGCAAACGGATTAAAAGATAGAATTTATTTGGATTGGAATCATGCGGTACAAACTGTAGTCCGCAATATTAGAATATTAGAAGACAAAAGTGAAGAAATTGGCGAAAGATATTGGTTCTATGATGGTAAATTATGTAGTTTTGAGAGCGGAAAATATACAAACGGTACGAAAAAGAAAACTAATGAAGCGTTTGAGTATGTTAATGGAAGACTTGACAGATATAACGCTAACTTTGAAATCCTGCCCGACAATACACACAAGTATGGCAAAATATTTAGATATGGTTCGAATGGCAAATTAAGGGAATATAGTGTCAATATGGAATTATTACATGATGGCACACATAGAGCTGATGAAACGTTTGAATATTGGGACGACATACTGGAATATACCGCCGACAAAAAATTGTTGCCGAAAACGGAAAATGGTGCCAATTTTAAATTTAGATTTAAGGGCGATAAATTAATTAACAATTCAAAACCTTAAAAACTTTTTATCGCTGTTGTTATATCAAGGTGGCAGGGAAGAATTTAACCTGCTACCAAATTTATTTAGTCTAAAATCGCAAGCTATCGAAATTGCCGTTAATATGGGTTAGATATTTGAAATCCTCAATTAAATCGTTTATACCATAAGTAACTGTTTGGTAACGGCTTAGCTTGGTATTATTGTTAAATTATCATAAATTACGGTTTTATCAGGCATTATAGATTAATAATGCCATTAACCATATTCTTTCCTTCTTCAAATGCATTTTTTAAATCAAGCGGGAAGTTTTCTTCCTTTTGTTTTAATTTTTTATTTTTATCAAAAACTTCAACCACATATTTATCATAATCAATAAATTGATATGTATCATAAGCAAAAATTCTCACAGGTTTTTCAAATACGGTTTTAATCATAAATTCAGTTTTATCAAACATATCAGGATACATTTGATTTGAAAGGGTTTCAGGTACATTCATTGTATAAATCATTGCAGTTTTGAGTTTTTTTGGAGCAATCGAAGGATATCCTTCTTTATATTCAAAAAATGGGAATGTAAGGCGTTCAATAAAACACCTTGTAACCCCCGTTACATCCGAGCAATAAATCGGGCTTGCAACAACAAGACCGTCAGCGTGGGCGATTTTATCCAGTATCGGGGTTAAACCATCAGGGTATGAACATCTTCCAAAGTTTTTACCCTCTTTTAGTTTGCAGGCAAAACAACTTCTGCATCCTTTAAAGTCAATATCATAAAGGTTTATAATCTCGGCTTCGCCGCCTGCTTCTTTAACACCTTGTGCAAAACTTTCACACATTTTATATGTGTTCCAGTTTTTTCTCGGGGAACCGTTTAATATAATAATTTTTTTCATTTATTTATCCTTAATAACATTTATCTGATTTTATGCTAAATTAAAAAAGTAGTGTTTTTAAGTTTAAGATAATATATTTATGAGAAAAGTTAAAATTACGGTTTTAAAAACAACATTTCAGGAAGATTTAGCTCGTGAATACGGGGTTGAAGGTTTATCCGCCTGTCCGTATCATAAAATAGGACAAACATATCTTGCGGATTACGCTAAACCTGACGGTTTTTGTGATGAAGCTTGGAAAGCAATTTATCAATATGTTTTTGCGCTTGCGCACGGTGCGCATAATTCAACTTTTTATTTTAACGATTGGATAAAAACTAGAGGGGTTGCAATATGCTCTTGTAATGACGGACTTCGCCCCGTTATTTTCAAAATCGAAGCAACGGATATTGAAAGTAAAAATTAATAATAAATGTAAATTTCATTTTTAAAAATTTTATTTATTGTTTTTGTTATAATAAGCACGGTTAATTTAAGGCTTATAAAATAATTTTTGTTAAAGTTCAAGAAATAATCACAATTTTATTCAATCGGCATTAACGAATAATGAATATTGCTTATTTTCCACTCGTTATTTCTAAGAACTAAATATTGAGTTTCTCTGCCTTTTGTGTGGATTGGTTCATCGGTTTCTCTTAATGTAGCGAAAAAATCCCAAGAAAATTCCAGAAATGCAGTTTTTTCATCAAATTTTGCAGTGATATTTTTTATTTGCAAATCTCTTTTAGTACATAATCTTTGCATTGTTCCTATATAAAAATGTTCTTTTACTTCTTCAAAAGAATGTTCATAACCGTTTGGATGAATAAAAGACACTTTGCCTTCGCTATCCCAAATTTCTCTTGCAAGTTCTAAATCACATTCATTAATTGATTTTACATATTTTTCAAGTAAATAATTTATTTTATCCAAAATTAAACTCCCTCAAATAAAAAATTTTATTGTTTAATGGTAATTTTTCTTTAGTTATTTAATTTTACTCTTGTTTAAATTTTTCTTTATCCAAATATTTTATCACTCTTGCAGGGTTGCCTACAACAACAGCGTTATCGGGAACATCTTTTGTAACAACCGCACAGGCTCCCACTACCGCATTTTCTCCTATTGTAACTCCGGGAAGAATTGTTACATTTACCCCAATCCAGACATTTTGCTTTATATGAACGGGTTTACAGGTGATAATGTATCTGTCATACATATCGTGGTTATTTGTTGCAATTGTGCAGTTTAGAGAAATCATTGTGTTATCTTCAATAGTGAGTCCGCCTGCCGACATACATTGAAAACCGTTTAGAATAACAACATTTTTCCCGATTTTAACTTTATCGGCTAAAATTGTGAAAATAGGAGGATGAATAACAGTATTTTCGCCTAAAGTATGGTTGAAAAGTTCGTCAATAAGTTCTTTACATTTAGGGG
>CANRHZ010000034.1 GCA_947630535.1 Candidatus Gastranaerophilales bacterium
GGCGGATTTACTTTAGCTGAAGTATTGATAACACTAACAATTATTGGTATCGTTGCAGCTATTACTTTACCCAGTTTACTTGTGAACGTCAACGATAAAGCATGGAATGCTCAAAAGAAAGCATTATATGCAAGAATGAGCCAAGCAATAGGGGAGATGGATAGTGTATCAGGGTATGGCTCATCAAATAATGAAACGGAAGATGAAATCATAGATGGTGCGGCAGAAAGCTTTATAATTGATGGACTATCTAAAGTCTATAGGGTTCAAAATATCTGCAATTCAAAGAACCTCACTGCTTGCGGAATACCATCAAGTATAATAGCAATGGATGGAACTACTTTAAATTTTCCAACAACTTTAAATGAGCTAAATCCATATTTTACCGAATATCCTGGCGAAAACTGGAGCGAAGGCGATTACAAGCTCACACTTGATACTAAAGCGGCAGCCTTTGAAACAGTAAACGGTGAATCAATTGCCCTATTTTACAACCCTTCTTGCGTTTCTGATATAACTAATGCAAGTTCATATATCCAAAACCAAACATGTGTAAATATGATATATGACTTAAACGGCCTAAAGGGCCCGAATGAAGTCGGAAAGGATGTCGGGTTTATTACTGTTTTATATAGAACAAACAGTGTTGTTGTATCCCCAAATCCCTTTCCAAGCAATGCCTCAACATCAAGAATTGTGTCATTCAGCGAGGATGGGAATGACGCTGCAAGCCTCTGTGTCAAACAGGGAGATGATGCAAGACTTCCTGACATAGAAGAACTCTGTTCAATGTTTGTTAACCGTTCTTTAATTGGTTTGGCAACAGGTCATTACTGGTCGGGTTCGGTTATCTCATCAGGTAAAAACGGTCTTGCATGGGGACAGTATACACCCACGGGATATCGCTTCAGGACCCTTCGCACGGATACAAACTTCGTTCGTTGTGTGAAAAGATAATTATACTATCCCGCAAAAATAAATTGCGGGATTTTTTATACTTTTAAAAGCTTAATTTGATTTTTTATCCTGCTGCTTTTAGCTTCTATCCGAACGCTTTAATACTAAATTAAATTTTTTTGAAAAAAAATTCTAAAATTACGATTTTTTGCTTTTATATTAACTTTGTTATTTTTTAAAATTGACAATCTGATACAAATATGATAAAAAAAGTTTCATTAATTTGGAGTTTTTAAAATCATGATTTTTAATTATTTTCGATGTTAGAGCTTTTATTTTTTGGATTTCATACAAATTAAAAGAAAGGTATAAAAAATGAAAGTATATAATAACGTAACCGAATTAATAGGAAAAACTCCGCTTTTAGAATTAAAAAATATTGAAAAAGAATTCGACCTAAAGGCAAAAATTCTTGCCAAGCTTGAATACTTTAACCCCGCAGGCTCCATAAAAGACAGAATTGCATTCAATATGATAAATAAAGCCATTATGGATGGCAAAATACAAAAAGATACTGTTATAATAGAGCCCACAAGCGGAAATACAGGAATTGGGCTTGCATCGGTTGCCGCATCATTGGGATTTAAGGTAATTTTTACCATGCCTGAAACAATGAGTATAGAAAGAAGAAAAATCCTTGCAGCATACGGAGCCGACCTTGTTTTAACCGAAGGAAAGCTCGGTATGAAAGGCGCAATTGAAAAAGCGCTTGAACTTTCTAAAACAATCCATAATAGCTTTATTCCATCTCAATTCGAAAACCCGAATAACCCAAAAACCCACTATTCAACTACGGGTCCTGAAATATGGGAAGATACGGATGGAAAAATTGATATATTTGTCGCAGGAATAGGCACGGGCGGCACTATAACGGGATGCGGGGAATATCTGAAATCAAAAAATCCTGAAATTAAAGTTGTAGGAATTGAGCCAAACGATTCACCCGTTTTATCAAAAGGATTTTCCGGCCCTCATAAAATTCAGGGAATTGGTGCAGGGTTTGTCCCAAAGACACTAAATACAAATATTTATGATGAAATCATAACCCCAACAAGTGAAGATGCTTACTTTTGGGGAAGAACAATGGCAAAAAAAGAAGGGGTTCTTGTTGGAATTTCATCAGGTGCGGCATTATTTGGCGCCGTTCAGCTTTCAAAAAGAGAGGAAAACAAAGATAAAACAATCGTGGTAATTCTTCCCGATACAGGGGAAAGATACCTTTCAAGTCAAATGTTTGAATAAAAAAATAACCCCTTCTTTTTTCTTGAAGGGGTTATTTTTATTTTATAAATAATTAATTTGTTTTAGTGTAGAAATTTAACTTAAGATTTGCAATTAAAATGCTTTTATCTCTTTTCCAGGATATAATTTCAACATTTGCAAGGTTAACAAGATAATCTTGAGCCAAAAGAGTTTTCAAGAAAGCTTGAAGTTCAGTATAGTGTCCGACAACAGTTGTTGAAAGCTCGCAAACATTGTAACCTGATAATTTTGCTTTAAAAATAGGATCTTCAGCAGGTTCAAAGTTATATTCAACCGACCTTATTCTTATTCCTGACTCTTTTGCTATTGCAATCATATTGTCAAACAAAGGAGCAAAAGAAGCATCTACTCCAAAATTTGCACTCTCAAGCGTAAAGATTTTTTTAACGTCTTTGCTGATTTCTTGGTGTTTTTGTTCTTCTATTTGGGCTTCAAGATTTGTCTTTTTCTCTGTAAGCTCCTGATAGGTATCTTGTTTTGTTTTAAAGTCCGCCCCGTTTTTTATTAAGGCTGATCCCGTATAAATTGTGCCTCCGATAAATACAATTAGCAATATAACGGGCAACAAGATATATATAAGTTGTTCTTTAAATAAATCTTCAAAATTAATTCTCATTTTTATTTAATTTCCTTTAAATTAATTTCAACATCCGGAATGTCAGGAATTTTTGCTGCACTTGCTTGATTTTCCATAGTTCCTTTGTTTTCAACCTTTTTTTCTTCCGAAGCGGGTATAGCTTGAGCGGAATCATTATCTGCATTTGTATCGTTTTCATCCTTTTGAACAGGATTTCCGCTTTCATCAAATGTTTTTTCAAATGTCATATTTGAAATCTCGAACGAGAAGGTTTGTTGTTTGTTGTTATTGTCTAAAACTACGGAATCTAAATCAGAGTTGTTTGAACTTGTTGTGCCGTTAAAGACTTCAAGTTTATTTAACTTTATATCTGATTTTGGCGCAAGGATTTTCAGGCTTCTGTAGTATTCGTAAATGTCGTTTATATCAACGGAATACCCCTGAATGATAACGCCGTCACCTTCTTTATTAACATAATAATTTAACCAAACCTGAGAAGGTATATCCGATGATAAGGAGTCATAATAATTAATTGCGGATTTATTTTTATCGCTGATTTGTTTAATTAAAATAACTATGTTGTCCTTTACCTTTGTTTCAAGAGAAGCAACTTCCGTTTTTAGGGTTGAAATTTTGTTGTCTAAAGAGTGCGCTCTTGCTCCGAGAGCGGAACCTATCAGGAATAAAAGTCCGCAAAATACAACAATTAGTCCTAATAAAATAATGCTTGAAATAACGGAAACTTTAAAAATGTTTTCGTTTGTAATCTCGATTTCTTTATCTGCAATATTAAAAAATCCATAGCTTATAACGCCGTCATAATTAAAGTCGCCCATGACATTCAGGGTTGCAAAATCTCCAAATTTTGGAACACAGGCCCCGAGCACACTTAAACTCATTGATGATGCAGTTTGTTTAACCACATCATCTGATAAATTCATTATGGGTGATGCCCCATATTTATTCGAATCTATGGCAACAATTTCTTCATCAAAAACTATTTCATTTTTGAGCATTCTGGCAGAAACATTATCCGTTAAGGATTCTATTACAAGTTTTTTGGCGGGATAATTAGGAAGATACTGTGCAATGGCGGATGAAAGTGCTGAATATATTTCATCTCCGTCAAAAGACATTATTGCAAAAGGAACTTCTATATAATCAAGAAGTCTTGATCCTTGCATTTGGAAAATCGAATATCCGTTCGGGTTGACCAAAAGCACATCCCAATTTTCTTCTTTTTCGATTAAATCATTACAAATTCCTGATAATGCAATACCTCTCGGGATTGCACTTGCGGAACTTTCGATACCCACTATCGTTCCGCCCAAATCCATAATTGCATCTTCAATATCTTCAACAACTTTCTTTTGGAAGGAAGAATGCGCAATATACTTTGTATTTGCATGCAACTTGGCATTCATATCAACCCAAGCGGATAGGGGTTCTTCCTGTCTGAATATATATGATTCGCCCGCATCAGATAAAATCATGCTTTCTATGGCATAATCATCTATATCGGTGTTGTCGTAGCTCCTAAAGCCAAAGTGTACGTTGGGCAAAACAAGATACAAATTAGTATTTTCTTTTTGAATATCAAAGTCGTTGAATATATCGGAAATGGCAGATCTGAAAGCATTCATATCCTGAATTTCTTTTGAAGCCAAATTGTATTCAAGGTATTTTTGTGTATATTTAACAATTTCGTTTGTTTCTTTGTCGTATACAACTGCTTCCAGCCCCAAGTTGGGTGTAACTGCAAGTCCCATAATCAGTTTTTTATCTGCAATTTTTATGCCAAACATATTATTATCTCTTTTTTTTGTTAAAAAGTTACAATCAATAAGCTATTATTCGTTATTCATAATACAATAATATTACAAAGCATAAAAGCATCTTAAGAAAAATATACAATATATGGAGTATAAAATGGAAAATTTTATATATGGAAAAAATGCCGTAATTGAAGCTATTCTTAATATTCCGGAGAGGATTAACAAGATATATATACAAAAAGGCATAGGGCTCGATAACAGATTACAAAAAATTAAAGAGCTATCCAAAAACTATTCCATTATCTTAAATTATGCAGATTTAAACAAATTTAAAAAAAATTTTGATGAAGGAATTAATCTTCAAGGGGTTATAGCAAGTGTATCTCCGATAAAATATAAAGACTTTGAAGATTTTTTAACAGAAAAAAAGGGGGACGGATATAAAAAAATTATAATCCTTGATAATATTCAAGACCCCCACAACTTTGGCGCAATTATCAGAACCGCAGCAGCCGGCGGATACGATGGCATCATTATCCCAAACCACAGGAGCTGCCCCGTTAATTCAACCGTAGAAAAAATTTCATCCGGTGCGGTCAATAAAGTTCCAATCATAAAAGTAAATAGCTTATCAGGCGCAATCCAAAAATTAAAAGATAACAACTGGTGGATAATTGCGCTTGATGCTCATACGGACGATAATTATCTTGATGTTGATTATAAAAACATGAACTTTGCTCTCGTATTCGGGAGTGAAGGGGACGGCATCTCAAGAACCGTAATGAAAATGGCGGATTATAAAGTTAAATTACCGACAAATTTTGAATCGCTAAATGTTTCTTGTTGTTGTGCCGTAATAGTATATGAAACATTGAGACAAATAAATTATACATAGGATTTTCTTATTTCCCCGTATATATTAATATATTAATTAGTTAAAATCAGGAGTAAAAAATGAGTACTAAAACCCCGAAAAATCCACATTCTTCTGAAGTTTTTGACTTTGAAGATTTTGATGAAAGCAAGCTTTCCTTAATTGAACAAGAAGATGACGAAGAAAATGACGATAAAAACTTAAAAGAAGATTTTAAAAACTACGCATCAGACGATTCTGTTAAGGCATACCTTCAGCAGATTGGAAAAATTCCGCTTTTATCATTTGAAGAAGAAATGGAAGTGGCAAAAAAAATAAAAGAAACTGATTCAAATGAAGCAAAAGAGCAGCTTGTAAATTCGAATTTAAGACTTGTGGTTTCAATTGCAAAGAAGTATATAGGGAGGGGATTATCCTTCCTTGATTTAATACAGGAAGGCAATTTGGGCCTTATTAAAGCGGCGGAAAAATTTGATTATACAAAAGGATACAAATTTTCGACCTATGCAACATGGTGGATTCAACAATCAATCACAAGAGGCATTGCGGATAAATCAAGAATAATAAGGCTTCCCGTGCACATGATTGAAACTTTAGGTAAAATAAAAAGGGCAACTTTTGACCTTTCTATTGAGCTTGGAAGAATGCCGACAAAAGAAGAAATTGCGGAAAAAGTCGGAATGCCCCTTAATAAAATGTCCCAGCTTTTAAAGAGTTCTCAGGGAACTATTTCTATTGAAACACCTGCAAACCAGAAGGATGATTCAAGCAAAATTGCGGATTACATTGTGGATGAATCTGATATAACTCCGGATACCAAGGTGGTTCAGGATAATTTGCTGGGTGACATAAGAAAAATTTTAGACCAATTAAACCAAAAAGAAAAAGACGTTTTAATTTTAAGATACGGACTTGATGATAACGGCCAGAAAAAGACACTGGATGAAATAGGTACAAGATACGGCGTTTCAAGAGAGCGTATCAGGCAAATTGAAACAAGGGCAATTTCCAAATTGAAAAAATTGTGCAGAAATCAAAACCTTAGCGCAAATTTGAAAAATTATTTGGGTATATAAATCAAAACCAAAACCCCTCTTAAATAAAGAGGGGTTTTTTGTTTGCGCTTTAAGATATAAAAATCTTGCAAAAGACTTTGCGGGATAAAAACAATAAACGAATAAAACAAAAGAGAATATTACAAATTGTAAATTGTTTTCATGGCATAAAAAATCCCGCAAGGTAATTTTGCGGGATGTAGGATAAAATTATCTTTAGTTAAAATATCTTTTTAACAAACCGTCAAAGCCTTTTCCGTGACGTGCTTCATCTTTTGCCATTTCATGAACCGTGTCATGGATTGCATCATATCCTAATTCTTTAGCACGTCTTGCAATATCCAATTTGCCCTGGCATGCGCCATGTTCAGCTTCTGCTCTCAATTCAAGATTTTTCTTTGTTGAAGATGTTAAAACTTCGCCTATTAATTCAGCAAATTTTGCAGCATGTTCTGCTTCTTCAAATGCATATCTTTTAAAAGCTTCCGCAACTTCGGGGTATCCTTCACGTTCAGCTTGTCTGCTCATTGCAAGGTACATGCCAACTTCCATACACTCGCCGCTATAGTTTTGTTTTAAACCTTCAGCAACCTGATGGTCAATACCGTCCAATGTCGATATAATGTGTTCGCAAGCATAAGTTTTGGCGCCGCCGCCTATTGCATTAAATGTGGTAGCTCCGCATAAAGGGCATTTTTCGGGAGCATGTTCACCTTCAACCGAGTAACCGCATACACTACATACATACTTCATTTCAAAATTCCTCCTGTTTTTAGATTGTAATTTTAATTATTTTCTTTTTCAAACATATCTTTTGTAACACCGCAAATGGGGCATACAAAATCATCCGGCAAATCTTCGAATGCCACATTATCATGTTCTTTCGGGTCATAAACCCACATGCAAGCCGTACATACGTATTTATCCATTTTTCCTCCTTTTTGTTTTTTTAATTATACAATTAATTTTAACTAATTTCCACTGCCTGAATGTTTAAAACCTTTTGTTTGTTGCGGATATTCTGGCTATTGCCTTTCTCAAGGCAATTTGCGCCCTTATAACATCTATTTTTTCTTTTTTTGCTTCAAGTCTGGCTTTTGCCCGCTCATAAGCTTCTTGTGCCCTTATTCTGTCTATATCTTGTCCGAGTTCTGCAATGTCTGTTAATATTACTGCCTCGTTTTCCATAAAGTGCATAATTCCGCCCATAGTCGTTATATAGACGGGGTTATTGCCTTGTATTACTTTTGTAATGCCGATTTCAAGGACGGAAGTGATAGGTATATGGTTGGGTAAAATTCCGATTCTGCCCTCTTTTGTGTCGGTATAAAAAGAATCCGCCACTCCCTCAAAAACAACCTTTTTTGGGGTTACAATTTTTATGTTTATATGTTTTTCGTTCATATTAACCCCTTAATTGGCAATGTTTTTAGCTTTTTCAAGAACATCTTCAATTGTTCCTGCCATATAAAAAGCCTGTTCGGGCACATTATCGTATTTGCCCTCAATTATTCCTTTAAAGCCTTTTATCGAGTCTTGCAATTTTACATATACACCCTTTGTGCCTGAAAATTGTTCCGCAACGAAAAACGGCTGAGAGAGGAATTTTTGAATTTTTCTTGCCCGATTAACCGTCAATTTGTCGTCTTGTGAAAGTTCATCCATTCCTAAAATTGCAATAATATCTTGAAGTTCTTTATATTTTTGCAGGGTTTCAAGCACTTTTTTTGCAACTTCATAGTGTTCTTCCCCTACTATATTGGAATCCAGCGCTCTTGAACTTGATTCAAGAGGGTCACAAGCGGGATAAATACCAAGAGATGCAATATTTCTTGATAATACCGTACTTGCATCAAGGTGGCTAAATGTTGTAGCGGGAGCAGGGTCGGTTAAGTCGTCTGCGGGTACATAAATTGCCTGAACCGAAGTAATTGAACCATCTTTAGTTGAAGTTATTCTTTCTTGAAGTTCTCCGACTTCCTGTGCCAGTGTGGGTTGATATCCTACGGCGGAAGGCATTCTTCCAAGAAGCGCAGAAACCTCGGACCCCGCCTGAACAAACCTGAAAATGTTATCTATAAATAAAAGCACATCTTGATGTTTAACATCTCTAAAATACTCGGCACATGTTAAAGTGGACAGTCCGACTCTCATTCTTGCTCCAGGAGGTTCATTCATTTGCCCGTATATAAGAGCAACTTTATCCAATACACCCGATTCCTTCATTTCGTTATAAAGGTCGTTTCCTTCACGTGTTCTTTCTCCGACACCGCCAAAAACCGAAACCCCCGAATGTTCGGATGCTATATTATGGATTAATTCCATAATAAGAACGGTTTTACCTACACCCGCACCCCCAAAAAGTCCGATTTTTCCGCCTTTTTGGTATGGCACAAGAAGGTCAATTACTTTAATTCCCGTTTCTAAAATTTCAATATTTGTATTTTGTTCAATTAATGAGGGAGAGGCTTTATGTATCGGAAGGTAATCTTCCGCTTTAACTTCGCCCATATTGTCCACAGGATTACCTATAACATTTAATATTCTTCCCAAAATCCCTTCTCCGACGGGAACTTTTATAGGGGATTTTGTATTTTTAACTTTCATATTTCGGCAAAGCCCGTCAGTTGATGACATTGCAACCGAACGAACAGTGCTTTGACCCAACAATTGTTGAACCTCAGCAACAATTTTTTCACCGTCTTTATTTATAATTTCAAGTGCATCATATATTTCGGGCAACTCTCCAGATGGAAACTGAACGTCAATAACGGGGCCTATAACCTGAACAATAACCCCTTCGTCAACTAAAACATTAGGTTCTATAGACATTTAACCCCCCATAAGATAGTAGCATTTTTAAAAATTTACATACCAAATACTATCACAAAAAAGTTGAAATATCTATGATATTTTATATTAAACAATTTTGACGGAAAAATTTAATTTGTAATTGGGGTGTATATGTTTTGCTTTTGTTTCTTCATCCATAATTTTATTTATCGGATTGTACATAAAAGTTTTAGCTTCCAGCTCTTTTAATTTTAAATCAATTGAATTTTTCATGGTTTTTAGCTTTTTCATTTCTTCTTCAATTGAAAAATCTTCAGTCGGCAACTTATCATAAAAGCTTATATTATCATTAATCATACTAATTTTCTTTGCTTATTTGTAACGCTTCAATATAATAAAAAAAAATATTCAAAAAAAATTGCTTTTAAAATAAAAAATCGCTTCTTATACTTAATATAAGAAGCGAAGTAATTTTTTTTAAATTTAATTAATCAAGATAAAAAACGGTTACAACCTTGTGAGAATCTTCCGCAAATTCAACAGCCTGATGCAGAGTTCCTGATGTATGAGATAAAAAACAGATTAGTTGTTGACATTCCGTTATGATTTCACGGTTACAAATTCTGGATGCATCCGTAAGGGTCATCATAGCCCTATCGGGGTGTTCTATAATATTTGGAACACCGATAAGCTGGTCTTGAACGTCTGATGGTTGTTGGCCGATTGTCTGGGGAAGAATAACTTTTAAATTTTGAGGATTGGCCTTCATTGCTCCCCTTATGGCAGCGGCATTTGTACCCGATGAACCGCCCGAGGTTATAATTGTATTTCCTTGTGTAACAAGGGATGTCGTAAGAGTTTCTATTATTTGTTGATGAGTGATTGCTAAGTTTCTTGAGCCTATAATGGCAATTTTCTTAGCAGATTGCCTTATTGTGGCAAGTTCCTGCACCAAAGTATCAACCTTGTCAATATCATCATCCGATATTTTGTCCAAATCATCTAATGGCACCATAATCGAAGGTTGATTTTCTTGATTGTTTTCAGTCATTTAATTTTTCCCGTTATTTTTTTGTACTATAATAATATCATATTTTTCATAATTTTCAATTTTTTTATTTTTCTTAAAAGGGAGATTACGTGATACAAGAAGCTCAAAGTTACTTATCAGGGCTTAATGACAGACAAAATGAGGCAGTCAGGGAAAAATCAGGCACTATATTAGTTTTGGCAGGGGCAGGTTCAGGGAAAACAAAAGTTCTCACAAGCCGTATAGCAAACCTTGTAAATACGGGTGCTAACCCGTATGAAATTCTTGCCGTTACTTTTACAAACAAGGCAAGCAAAGAAATGCAATCAAGGCTTTCAAATTACCTTGGAGAAGATGTGGTTAAAAGAATGTGGATGGGGACATTCCATTCAATTTCGGGAAGAATTTTAAGAAGGAATCTTGATTCATATAAGACAAAAGACGGCAGAAAATGGGACAACAACTTTGTTATATATGATGATACGGACACTAAAACCCTTATAAAAAACATAGTTAAAAAAATGAATTTGGATGAAAAAATATATGAATACAAAATGATTAAGTCCATAATTTCAAATGCTAAAAATAAAATGCAAGATGCCTATTCTTTTGCAACGGGCGCAAGGGATTATAAGAATGAAAAAATCTCGGAGATTTACTATGAATATGAAAAACAACTTGTTTTAAATAATGCCCTTGATTTTGATGATATGTTGATGCTCACCGTTAATTTAATGAAACAAAATGAAGAAATAAGAAACATTTATTCTTCAAAATTTAAGCATATTTTAGCGGATGAATTTCAAGACACAAATAAAACCCAGTATGAATTTATAAAACTTTTGTTTGATGTTGATAAAGCGCATGATGAAAACTGTTCGCTTCTTGCGGTCGGAGATATTGACCAGTCCATATATAGCTGGAGAGGGGCCGATTATAAAATTATTTTAAACTTCAAAAAAGATTATAAAGATACAAAAATAATCAAACTTGAACAAAATTACCGCTCAACGGGAAACATTTTAAATGCCGCAAATGAGGTTATTAAAAACAACATAGAAAGGGTTGAAAAAAACCTTTATTCAACAAAAGGGGACGGGGATAAAATATCTTTATATGAAGCTGACTCTGACTATGAAGAAAGCCTGTATGTTGCAAAGAAAATAAAAGAATTAAATAAAAGGGGCTATAGCTATGAAGATATTGCCGTTTTATACAGAACAAATGCCCAATCAAGGGGAATTGAAGAAGCGCTTATGTCAAATAACACTCCCTACAAAATAGTAGGGGGTTTGAGGTTTTATGAAAGAAAAGAAATCAAAGATATAATTGCATACTTAAAATTAATTTACAATAAAAATGACAATATAAGCTTTAAAAGGGTAATTAATACTCCAAAAAGAGGCATTGGAGATAATACGGTAAAAAAAATTTTGGAAATTTCAGAAAATGAAGGAATTTCGGCATTCAGTGTTCTTGAAAACATAGATAACTACCCTGATTTTTCTTCAAGGCACATACAAACCCTTAAAGATTTTTGCGCCCTTATTAATTCTTTAATTCAAAGGCAAAATGAGGGGGAACTGTCTGATTTTGTAACAAATGTTCTTGAACAAACAGGATACCTAAAGGAATTAAAAAATGAGGACACAATTGAAAACCAATCAAGACTTGATAACTTGCAGGAATTTATAAATGTAATTAAAGAGTTTGAAGCTGAGGAGTTTGAAGCAGATAAAGAAGAAGATTTAGGGGTTTTGGGGAACTTTTTATCGGAAGTTGCTCTTTTATCCGATATAGATGAGATAAAAGATGATGAAAAATCGGTTACTTTAATGACGCTGCATGCGGCGAAGGGCCTTGAATATCCCGTCATTTTTTTAATAGGTCTTGAAGATGGTTTGTTCCCTTCATCTAAAGCCGTAAGCCCGTTATTTGAAAATAAAAGCGAGCTTGAAGAAGAAAGAAGGCTTATGTATGTTGGCATAACAAGGGCAAAAGAACTTCTTTATCTTGTTTGTGCGAAAAGAAGGCGTGTTTGGGGAGATATTAAATTTTTCCCAAAAAGCAGGTTTATTGATGAAATACCCGATAACTTGATTGAAGAAGATGAACTGAATATTTCATCTTCCAACAATATGGGATGGGGCGGGAATTCTTTATCCAAAAATAAAAATTATGATAGCTATAAAACCAATTCAAGTTTTAAAAATGCCGCAAACCATAAAAGAGAAACCTCAATTTCAAAATCGGTTGAATCTATTTTTATAAAAAAAGCTTCAGACCCAAACAACCTTGCATCAAGCTTAAAGGATGCAAAAAAGAAGGCAACGATTGTTGTAAAAAAGAAGGCAACCACAAATGCTATAGCGCCTCAAACACAAACTTTGAAAAATGAAGAACCAAAAAAACCGAAAGAAGAACAAATTGATGTTATGGCATTAATTAATAAGTGTAAACAGAAGGCAAACAACTTAAATCCTTCTTTAAATAAAAAAGGTTTTAGAGAGGGCGCAAGAGTTTTCCATTCAACATACGGGATAGGATATATAAAAGAGGTCTTATATGACGGGGATGAGCCCTTTTATAAAGTTGAATTTACAAAGTATGGCATAAAAGAAATGGATTCTAAAAATTCAAACCTTAAATCCTTTTAATCGTTTTGTTTTTCAACAAATGTGAAGTTGTTTTCGCTATTATATATGGATACAATGTTCTTGCCGTTTCTTTTCGAATAATAAAGGGCTTTATCTGCGGCTTCGATAATCTCTTGCGTGTTGGTGCCATCATCCGGAAATTGGCTTATTCCCATTGAAACCGTAGTTTTTGTATTGAAATTGTGGATGGTTCTTACGGTAAGGCTTTCTATATTTTTTCTTAACCTTTCTGCAATAATGCCTGCGCCGTATTTTGTGGTTTCGGGAAGAAGCACAACAAATTCTTCTCCGCCATATCTTCCCGCTACATCAATTTTTCTTACCGTAGTTAAGATTTGAGATGAAACTTCTCTTAAAATTTGATCGCCTACAAGATGGCCCATAGAGTCGTTTATCTGCTTAAAATCGTCAATATCTATCATTATGACAGACATATTGTGCTTGTATCTTGAACACCTTCTTATTTCATTTTCAAGAAGGGTCATAAAGTGCCTGTTTATATAGAGTTTTGTAAGCCCATCTCTGGTTGCAAGTTCGTATAGTTTTGCATTATCAATTGCAATTGCAGCTTGATTTGCAAGAGATGTCATAAACTCTAAATCTTTTTGGTTAAAGAGCATATCACCCTTTTTGTTTGAAATATTTATTACCCCGATTGCTTCTCCTTTTGTGATTAAAGGAACACATAAAAGCGATTGAACATTGGCGGGAGAATCTTTTGAAGCAAATCTGGGGTCATTATATCCGAGGTTTGTTATTATAGCCTTTCTTTCAAGAAAAACAGTCCCTGCAATCCCTTCCCCTATTTTTATTTTGCTGCATTGAATTGTGCCGTTGTTTATATTTTCTTCAACCCTTTTATCATTAAGTCCGTATACAACTTTAACTTGAAGGCTGTTGGATAAATAATCGTAAAGCATTAAAGACCCTTTTTCGGCATTTAAGATGTCTATTGCTTTAGATAAAATCACCCCTAAAAGTCTTTTAAGGTCATCTATAAAATTAACGGCCTGACTTATATTGTAGAGAATTGAAACATTGTATAATGACTGTTGAAGGTCCTCAATTTTTTTGTTCTGGTCTTTTTGAAACATTAATTTTATTAAAACGGGATTTATATATTCCAAAACTCTGTTTAGAAATTCCAAATTATTTTCTATTTTTGGATTGTTTTTGTTTTCTCCCATAAAACAAAAACAAACGGGGGAATTATCTTCTTTATTTGAAAAAACTCTCATATATTCAATATCGAGTTTATTTAACTCCGCCTGTTCCATAAAACCGCAATAAAGTTTTCTGTTATCGTCGTTTTCAATTTTTATTATTTTTGTATAGTCTAAAATTGAAAAAAAGGCTTCGTTTTCGTACTCAAAATATTTGTCCCCGTAAGGGTTTTGAGCAGTCGGAACGCTTTTAAAAACATTTTTTTGAAGGGTAAAAAAGCAGATATTTTGAGTGTCTAAAAAATCGGACAAAAAATCCGAAACTTTGTTAATTAAATCCTCTACACCTATAGCGTTGCTTGCAATAGAGCTTATTTCAAACATTTTATTTAATTCGGATAAAGAGTTTTCAATTGAAGATATTTTATCTGCCATTGTTAAATTTTTTGCCTACCGGTTGCATTATATGGGTATTATAAAGTATTATTCAAATTGAAGCAACTAATAAAGATACGTAATCTGTATGAAAAATATAATAGAAAGACAATGCAGGGGATGCAAAAAAAAGTTCAACAGAGAACTTTTGATTAAAATAACCCTAAATAACAACAATTTGTATATTAATCCCGATTCAAAAATAACGGGAAGAAGCGTTTATGTCTGCAATTGCCCTGATTGCATTTTATCTTTAATTAAGCAAAAGGGAATTAAAAGAGGGCTAAAATTTAATATGGAAGATAAAATTAAAGAAGTTGAAACAATTTTAGTTAACGGGTTAAATTGAGAAGAATATCTTGAGGGTAAACTTCATTTATAATTCCGTTTGAACCTGAAATAATGCAAAATTCCACCCTTTCCCCTTCTTCCGTTACTCCTAAGTCGTCAAAAGACAGTGCAATTTCAATTGTATCTTTATAAGCGTAATTGACTTTTCTTAACAGTTGAACCTGCCACATACCGCCGTTACAGGATTTTAAAAGCTGGGGAGAAATTATTTCGCTTTCATTAAAAGAAAACTTTAATTCGTATCCGAACTGATTTTCTAAAACGGGATACAAATTTTCCGTTCTTGATGCAATTCTAACAGGACTTGTAATTTCCTGCCTTTCAGGCTTAAAGTATACGTAAACCTCATTTTTTATAAAGTGGATTGTGTTAATTAAGTTGTTTTTGTTCAATTCAAATTTGAGATAAATATTGTCTGAATCGTTCCCGTAATAAATTCCCTTTATTGTTTTTTTAGCCGAAAATGTCGGAGAATCGGGAAGAAATATATAGCCTGCATCAAGCCAATTGTTTGTATTTTGGTCAAAAACCCCGTCTATTATGGGCGTAATGTGCGCCCTTGGTTGTCTTACGGGTTTTCCTATTATGGATGCAAGCGGAACGTCTAAGTGTTTGGGGGAAGGTTTTCCTAAGGCCTCATAAACATTTTTAAGGTGAGATCTGAACAAAAAATCAAAAATATGGTCGTTAGAGGATTCGTTTGGTTCGCCGTACCACCAGAGCCAATCAGAACCTTCCGCAACAAAAATTTCTTCTTTTGCACTGTCTATTTTCTTTTGAACTTCGGATTTTTTCTTCTTTGTTTTTGCTTCACTCATCAACTCTTTTGAAATTTTATCAAGGTCAATTCTTGTTTTATCCAGATAAATCCATGCCAGATTTTTGGTTGGTTCTCCTATCCACAAATCAAAGTTTCTGTTTATCCAGCTACCTGATGCAACGCTATCAAGCTTTTCGGGGGATGATTTTTCTATAAAGTCGCTTAAAAGAACGGTTTCAAGGGTAGAATCCGCCTCAATTAATGAATACAAGGTTTCTAAGAATTCATTACCGTCGTTTTGATAACTTTCCCAGCAGTTTTCACCGTCCATAGCAATGGTTATAATATGTTCTTGTTTCGGAGAGAACTGTAATTTGTTTTGTACGGTTTTAATCTTTTCATAGAAATCATTTGCGGCAACCCTGCCATCATAGTTTCCATACCCGAACCCGACAAGGTTTGCAAAAAAGGAATCGGCAAAAAGAACATTTATTCCCATATTTCTTTTGTTAAAGCCGTAATTGACGCACAAATCAAAAGGAGCTTCAAGGTTTCCTTCAAAATCTCTTGCAAATTCTCTGCCTATTGTATTTGATAAAATCCCTTCATCCGTTACCGTCCATTTAATTCCAAGGTCATTTAACATCTGAACGGATGCCATACTGATACAATGCTCGGGAAGCCAAATTCCCCTCGGACGTTTTTTAAAGACTTTTTCAAAATAATCAAGCGCTTTTATTGTTTGTTCTTTTGCATCTTCAGCTAAAAGCGGGGATTTATCAGGCAAATTTTCATTGTATGCGCAATTTGATTCATTTATATCAAGCAAAAGAGGGACAATCGGATGATAAAAGGGGCTTGTTGAAATTTCAATTCTTTTTTCATCTTGGAATTTTTTGTAGCTTGGAATTATTTTTTTTATTATGTCTTTTTGTATGCTATATAAACTGAGCCTGTCTTGGTATGTATAATTTTTTTGTTTGTCCGATAAAGTTTTTAATTCAGGGTAAATACTTTGAAATTTTGCATCTATCCAACAGAGTGTATAGTTTGCAATTATATCAAAGTATTCCTGTTCGCTAAAATCGTTAATGGATATATTTTCTTTTGAATACCTTTTATTATAAAGCTCGGCATAATATTCCCTTTGCATAATCATTGTAGAATAGTTAACATCAAAGAAATATTGCAGTACAAAGTTTTTATCCATTTCGCTAAGTTTGTTATTCTTTGTGATTAAAAGCTTTGAATGAAGATCGCTTATTCCCTTGTTATATCTTTCGATTGATGCTAAAAGAGTGGCCGAAATATTAAAGTTTAGTTTAATTTTTTTATGATCTTCAAGTCTTAAGAGCATATCAAGGTAATCTTTTGTGGCATGGAGCCTTACCCAAGGCATAACAAAGTCCTCCGTGAATTTTTCCTGATACACGGGTTGATGAAAATGCCAGATGAATGCTATGTTTAACTTTTTAGCCGCTACTTCCATATAGTCGATAAGAATGATTATAGCATGTTTTTTATCTTTTAGTAAGTACGATATTTGTCTGTTTTTTCAAAATAATCAGGATTGATTGAAAGCCACCTGTACTTATCGTCCGATTGTGGCATCTCAACTATAAAAATACCCCCGTATTTCCCTTTTTGAGTGTATAAAACTCCCTGAAGCGACAGTTGGGATATTGCCTTTTTAACGGTTGATACGCTCACGTTAAAAATTTTTGCAAAATCTTTCATAGACGGGATTTTATCCCCCGCTTCATGGTTTTTTTGTATGTAAGTTTTGATGTTTTCTAAAATATTTTCCCACTTATAGTTATATTTTGGGACTATTTCTTTTTTGGACTTCGGGGCGGACATAAAAATAGATTTTTCAGACCTTAAATCTTTTATACCGCTATTTAGAAAAATTGAACCGTAAGCTCCCCTTCTTGAGATTACCGTTTTTTCTTTGTTTAACTCTTTTATGGCCAGGTTTACCGTTCTTATTGAAACATTGTACATTTTCGCAAAAAATGCGTTTGTGGGAATTTTTTTACCCGTTTGATAATTCTTTGAAAGGTATTTTCTTATGTTTTCTTTAACTATTTTAACAAGGTTTTTGTTCTTAACTTCAAAAGAAGAAGATTTTTCTTTCTCGCTGAGCTTAATTTCATCAACTATTGTAAATACGGGTTTTTTCCCTATGTAATCTTTTTTTAAAACCTGTTTTAAGATAAGTTCAAAAAGCGCAAGCCTTACCGTGTTGGTTGAAGTTTTTATTGTGCGGGATAATTCCATTATTGAAGGAAGAACATCCCCTTTTTTATACCCTTGTTGATATAAGTATTTTTTTATTTGGGTTATGGCCCTGTCTTTTTTTGAAACCATTTTAAATTCTTCAAGTTTTATTTTTGTATCTTTTATCATTGTTCCGATACATTGCTTTGAAGTAAAATAACCCCTATCTTCTGCCATTTTGACGGCATTTTGAATTGTGCCTTGCGAAACCTTTAATAATTTAGATATATCTTTTTTGGATGGAATTATATCCCCAAAATCTCCGATTTTATTTTCAAGAAGGTATTTTCGAAATTCGATAAGCCAAAACAATACAAATTCTTCCTTTGATTTAAAATCAACGGGGATATTTCCGATTTTAAAATTGTAAGCTTCGCTTATGGAAATTTTTTTCATATTAATTTCTTTTTACAATTCTTTTTATGTATTCGCCGTAAGCGTTGTTATATTTATTTGCAAGGCTTGCAAGGTGTTCTTTTGAGATATATCTCATTCTGTATGCAACTTCTTCCACACAGGCAATTTTCATGCCTGTATTAACTTCCATATTGTTAACAAAGTTGCTTGCCTGAAGAAGGCTTTCCGTTGTTCCTGTATCAAGCCATGCAAAGCCCCTGCCTAAGATTTCCACTTTTAATTTATTTTTTTCAAGATAAATTTTATTTAAATCGGTAATTTCAAGCTCCCCTCTGTTTGAAGGTTTTAGGGTTTTTGCATATTTAACTACATCATTGTCATAGAAATATAAACCCGTAAGAGCAAAGTCGGATTTTGGATTTTTTGGTTTTTCTTCAATCGAAACGGCATTTCCTTTTTCATCAAATTCAACTACCCCAAACCTTTCAGGGTCTTTAACACGATACCCGAAAACGGTTGCACAATTTTTTCTTAAGGAAATCATTCTCAACATTGAAGAAAACCCGAACCCATGGAATATGTTATCCCCTAAAATTAAGGAAACGGGCTCATTTTGAATAAAATCTTCTCCTATTAAAAAGCTTTCCGCTATCCCTTTCGGGACATTTTGAATGGCATAGGAAAATTTAATTCCAAGCTGGCTTCCATCTCCGAGAACTTTTTTAAAATTATCAATGTCGTATGGATTAGATATGATTAAAATGTCTTTTATGCCTGCAAGCATCAAAGTTGTAATAGGATAATATATCATCGGTTTATCGTAAACCGGAAGAAGAATTTTTGAAATCGGAAGGCTTGCAGGATACAATCTTGTGCCTGACCCTGCAGCAAGGATGATGCCCTTCATTGTTTAATTTCCCTTTAATTCTATTCTGGTATTATAGAAAAAAACAAAGAAATTGTATAGTTTTTAATTTTTTAATATTTTTAATCCAAAATATAAAAAATCCCGCAATTTATTTTTGCGGGATAGTATAATTATCTTTTAACGCAACGAACAGACCATCCGCTATCTCGTTTGAGTACGAAGCGCCCTCCCGAGAATAAGTCCTGTTCCCATGCTAAGCCGTTTTTTCCGGGAGAAACAACTGAACCCGACCAATAATAACCCGAACCAAGCATATCAATTAATTTGCCATTAATAAACATAGAGCCCAGTTCTTCTATATCGGGAAGTCTTGCGTCATCTCCCTGTTTGGCGCAAAGAGATGCGGCATCAGATCCATCTTCACTATAAGATGGAATAGTGGTTGATGTTGAAGCATTATAAGAAAATGGAACAGGTGCAACAACAACACTATTGGTTCTATATAAAACAGTAATAAATCCAACGTCTTTTCCGACTTCATTCGGGGCTTTTAGACCGTTAAGGTCATAAATCATATTTACGCATGTTTGAGTTTGAATATATGAGTCTGTATTTATCATATTTGAACCGCAAGAAGGGTTATAAAATAGTGCAACGGATTCACCGTTTACCGTTTCAAAAGCGGCTGCATTAACATTAGCTATTAGCTTGTAAGCATCTTTAGCATACAGATGCGCATCATCCTCAGGATATTTGGCAAAATAAGGGTTTAGCTCATGCAGATTTTTTGGAAATTCAAGAGTATTTCCGTTCAAGGTAATAACGGATGATGGAATTCCGCAGGCATTGAGGTTATTTGAATTACAGATATTTTGAACTCTGTAGACTTTGGATAGTCCATCCACAATGAAGGCTTCGGCTGAATTTTCTATATCATCTTCATCTCCGTAACCTGAAATACTATCCATCTCCCCTATTGCTTGGCTCATTCTTGCATAAAGTGCTTTTCTTTGAGCATTCCATGCTTTATCGTTAA
>CANRHZ010000035.1 GCA_947630535.1 Candidatus Gastranaerophilales bacterium
GCTAAAGTAAATCCGCCTAATCCCTTGGGGGGGGGGGGTAAGCTCCAAACAAATTAACCATAAAATGAACTCCTGTCTATATTTTAGTACATATTTATTTTATCAAATTGTTTTATAGATTTCAAGCACTCTGAAATCAAAAATGCATAACCGGCTATTTTAACAATTATATATTTCAAAGTTTAATTATATTGACATTCTTTACTTTTTTTTAGACAATGGTGTCTGTGACAAACTTTTGTCAGATTTATTTGAACAGACTAAAAAAACTAATAAAGGAAAAACAAAATGGCAGTACCAAAAAAGAGAACGGGCAAATCAGCACAGGCTAAAAGGAGAGCTAATTGGAAAGCAACAGTTCCCGCCACAACAACTTGCAAAAAATGCGGCGCAATTGTTCCCGCTCATACAGTTTGCCCCGAATGCGGCTCATACAAAGGTAAAGTAGTTTCAATTAAACATCCTGACTACGTTTCAAGTGAAGAAGCCAAAAACGAAGCTAAACCAAAAGCTAAAAGAACAAGAAAACCAAAGGCACAGGCAGCTCCCGCTGAAACTAACGTGCAGGAAGTAAAAGAAGAAACTAAAGAAGAAGATAATAAAGCTGAATAAAATAAATCAACACTAGTTTATTTGGGGAAGTTAGTATGACGAGAATAGCAATAGACGCTATGGGCGGAGATTTTGCCCCGGCCGCAATTGTTGATGGTGCGGTATGGGCAGCAATTGATTACAATATACCTATAGAGCTTGTCGGAAAAGAAAACGAAATAAAAAACGAGCTGGACAGAATACAAAAAAAGGGCATCAGCTCAAATAGGGGCGGCTACTTTACCCATAAAATAAAGGTTGATTTATCAAAACTTGATATAAAAATTACCCATGCGGATGAAGTAATTGAAATGGGTGAAGCGGTAGGGCAAGCAATCAGAAAAAAAAGAAAATCCTCAATTGTGCTTGCAGTTGATGCCGTTGCAAAAGGAAGCTCTGATGCAGTTGTTGCTGCGGGCTCTACCGGTGCCGCAATGGCTGCAAGTTTGTTTGGCCTTGGCAGGTTAACGGGAATTGAAAGACCCGCCATAGCATTGACCCTGCCAACCATAAAAAAACCGTTTATGCTTTTAGATGCAGGCGCAAACAGTTCTTGCACACCTGAGATGCTTTATCAGTTTGCACTCATGGGCACTACGTTTGTTAAAAATGTTTACGGTTATGAAAACCCCGGAGTCGGCGTTTTAAATATAGGCGAAGAAGCAGGAAAAGGAAATGAACTTGTCCAAACAACCTATAAAATGCTTGAAGAAAATAAGGACGGAATGAATTTTATAGGCAATGTTGAAGGAAAAGAAATCTTTAGGGGAGAATGTGACGTTATAGTTTGTGACGGGTTTGTGGGAAATGTTGCCCTTAAAACCGTTGAGGGTTCTTCTTCCATGCTTTTTGAAATGATAAAGCAAGAGTTTGGCGCAAACATTCTTTCAAAAATAATCGGATTGACCGCAAAACCTTTCATGAAAAGAATTTACAAGAGAATTAATTACGAAGAATTCGGCGGAGCACTTTTGTTGGGTGTTAAAGGCATAACCGTTATTGCACACGGAAGAAGCACGTCTTATGCAATAAGAAATGCGGTTAAGGTTGCAAAAGAGGCGGTTGAAGCGGGTGTTAATAAAAAGATAGCCGAATTTTTTCAATAAATATGATTTTTAAAGGACAATAAACAATGAATTTTAAACCTGTACAGATACTTTCAATCGGAAAAGCGGTTCCAAAAACGGTTATAACAAATGATGACTTAACAAAAATATTAGACACTTCCGATGAATGGATTTCAACAAGAACAGGTATAAAACAAAGGCATATTGCAAGCGGAGATGAAAATTCCACCATGCTTGGAGTTGAAGCTTCTTTTGATGCCCTGAAAAAAGCAAACATGGAAGGGATTGATACAGATGCAATAATTGTTGCAAGTTCAAATCCTTATAATATTTACCCCTCAACTGCTTGCGCAATACAGGCGCAAATCGGGGCAAAAAACGCAATTTGTTTTGATATAACGGTAGCATGTACAGGGATGATATATGCTCTTGAAATTGCAAGAAGCTTTATTTCAACGGGAAAATATAAAAATGTTCTTCTCGTTGCAACCGACACAAATTCTAAATTCCTTGATTGGACGGACAGAGCGTCCTGCGTTTTATTCGGAGATGGCGCAGGCTCTATGATATTAACCGAATCGAAAGACGGAGTTGATGATATTATCGCCCTCAATATTAATGCAGACGGTAATGTCGGCAGATTTATCACAATGAACTTAGTCGGAGAAAATTGTCCTCTGGTTGAACCGAATAAAGAAGGTATCAGAAAGATTACAATGAACGGCAAAGAGGTTTACAAATTTGTTGTTCAAACAATGCCCGAATCCATTATGAAATGTTTGCATGATGCAAATCTTGAACCAAAAGACATAGATTATCTTGTACCCCATCAGGCAAACTTAAGAATTATAGAGGGGCTTCAAAGCCGTCTTGAATTTACAAACGAGCAGGTTGTAGTAAACATTGATAAATACGGCAACACTTCTGCCGCAAGCGTTCCGATTGCGCTTTCAGAGGCACTTGAAGAAGGAAAAATAAAAACCCCTTCAAAAGCCATTCTTTGTGCATTCGGTGCGGGCATGGCTTGGGGCACGGCCATAGTAAGACTAAGAGAAGGCTTAAAATAATAATTAGGAGAGATTAATGAAAAAAATTGCTTTTATGTTTCCGGGTCAAGGCGCACAGGTTGTCGGAATGGGAAAAGACCTTTATGAAACAAGTAATAAAGCCAAAGAAATTTTTGATTGCGCAAACAGAGTTTTATCTAAAGACGTAAAAAAACTCTGTTTTGAAGGCCCCGCAGAAGAATTAGTACAAACAATTAATGCTCAAAGCTGCCTTTTAACCGTTTCAATTGCAGCTTATGAAGCTTTTATGGAAAAAACAAACGGTTCAATTAAGCCTGATTTTACTCTCGGGCATTCCTTGGGTGAGTATTCCGCCATGTACGTTTCAGGGGTTATGGATTTAGAAAACGTACTCCTTGCAATCCAAAAAAGGTCTGAAGTTATGCAAAAAGCATGCCTGAATTCTAAACAAGGCGCTATGGCGGCAATTTTAGGTTCAGATGAAAATACAATAAAAGATTGCCTTAAGATAGCCTCAAAAAAGGGGCTTATTAGCATTGCAAACTATAACGAACCAAACCAAATTGTAATAACGGGAGAACTTGAAGCCGTTAATTATGCAAGCGAATTAATAAAAGAAAAGGGTGCAAAAAGGGTTGTCCCCCTTGCCGTTTCAGGAGGCTTTCATTCAAAGTTAATGGAGAGCGCCAAAGATGAGTTTGTTGATTTTATCGGACAGATAAAAATAAACGACGCAAAAATTCCCGTTGTGTGCAATTTAGATGCTGAATTTACAACAAAAAGAAGCGATTTTATTGAAAAAATGCCAAACCAAATTTCAAACAGTGTTTATTGGACTCAATCAATTCAAAAACTTGTAAAAGAAGGGGTTGATACCTTTATTGAATTTGGTTCGGGAAAAGTTTTATCGGGATTAAACAGAAAAATTTGTCCGGATGCCAAAACTTATAATGTTGGCGATACGGCCTCCCTTCAATCTACGGTTGAAGCCATAAATTTATTGAACGTATAAAAGGAGAAAATTATGCAGGAAAATAAAGTTGCACTTGTCACGGGCGGCTCAAGAGGTATAGGAAAAGCATGTGCCATTGAACTTGCAAAGGCAGGGCTTGATGTTATTATAAATTACGCAGGAAATGATGAAGCGGCGCAAAAAACCGTAGAAGAACTTAAAACATGCGGCATCAGAGCACAAAAGAAAAAGTTTGATGTTTCAAACAGAGAAGCGGTTGAAGCTGCCATTAAAGAAATTGTGGATGAATTTAAAAGAATAGACGTTCTTGTTAATAACGCAGGAATCACAAGGGACGGCCTTTTTATAAGAATGAATGAAACTCAATGGCTTGATGTTATTAATACAAATCTAAATTCGGCATACTTTGTTTCTAACCCCGTTTCTAAAGTTATGATAAAACAAAGGTCGGGTTCAATTGTCAATATGGCATCCATTTCAGGCATTTACGGAAACATTGGACAGGCTAACTATTCAACCGCAAAAGCGGGGATAATCGGTCTTACAAAAGCACTATCCAAAGAACTTGCTTCAAGAAACATAAGAGTAAATGCAATAGCCCCGGGATTTATTCAAACGGATATGACAAAAGACTTGCCCGTTGATTCCATAGTTGAACATATCCCCTTAAAAAGGCTTGGTGAGCCAAAAGATGTTGCCCTTGCGGTTAAATTTTTAGCGGTCGATTCTAATTACATTACAGGACAGGTATTATCAGTAGATGGCGGACTTGTTATATAAAATATTTATTATAATTCCAATAGCGCTTATTATATCTTCACTAAGCGCAAATGCGTTTGAATCCAGTTTTCCTTTTCCTTTTGAATTCGGGCATTCAAGCGACATTTATCTTGATGTAAAAAAACCCGAAACTAAAAAAACAAGGCAAGTAAAGCAAGCGGCATTGGATTTGCTCAGAGAAAAAGGCATTAAAACTGACGATTTCAGCATAATCGAATACATCAAAAAAAATGAAATAGGCACAATAAAGCTTCTGTTGGATGCGGGCTTTGACCCGAATAAAACAATAAACGCAAGTTATCCGCTTTATTATGCCGCAAGATATAACAGAAAACAAATAATGTATACTCTGCTTGAAGCTGGTGCCGACCCCAACAGGGATTTTACTTCCCCCCTAAGGTTTGCGGTTTTAAGAAAAGATTATGATTGCACAAAGCTCCTTGTTGATTACGGAGCAAATGTCAACTATTATGATATGTCAAGCGATGAGTACCTTCTTTATACGGCGCTTAAAAAAAAGGAATACGACATAGCAACCCTTCTTTTATCCAAAGGCGCAAAAGTTGATAATAAGTCATATGTACTAATAAAGAAAAAAAATCTTGAAAAAAAACTGGGTATTATGTTAAATTAATTATTAAGAAATATTAACCTCACACCGATTTTATTATATTAAATCTTTGAAAATTTATAAATAATATGCAATCCTATATATCAGGTAAAGAAGAAGAAGTTATTATATGCCAGAATCACCATCAGCAGTTATTACAAAAAATCAAAGTCAAAAAGCACTAATGTTGTCATCAAAAGTCAAAGATGTATACCTTAGAAGGCAAGCTTACAATGATTTCACCGCCGCTATGTATTTAATTGACTATATGCAAAACATTGGTTTAAGGGCAAATATCCAAAGGAGCGTATTTAAGTCCTCAAAAATATATTCTGATTTCAGGTTCGTCGATTTATATTGTAATTCTCACATGCTATACGTTATAACCGTAAATCAAAGAGAAGCAATAAAAATTCCTGCCATACATAAAGAATACGATATTTTACCCGAAGGATACATTGTTGTTGAATTAAATTCATTTGCAAAACAAGTCCGAATAAAAGGGGTGATTTATCCTAACGGAACCGAAAACAAAGAAAAAGAGGGCGAATATTTTGTTTTTGGCGAGGAAGAATTAACGGATGCAGAAACATTTTTTGAAAAATTAAGAAAATATGCAGGTATTAAATCTTCCATAGGGCGCCATTTAGAGTGCATAAATTTATTTGTGCCCTATATGGATGACAAGTTAAACAGTGAAGAAAAAAAGACTTTAATAAAACATATTTTAACTTGCGAAACTTGCAAGAAAAAACTTATGGATGCGCTTGAATTTGATACCAACTCAAAATCCATAGAAAACCATACGGAAATTATTTCAAAAGAAGATTTAAGCACAAAAGAAAAGTTTCTAAACAAAATAAAAACGAATTCCCTTCATAATTCTAACGAATTACAGGGGGTAATTGACGTTATATACAATGAAGATGAAATGTCAAAAATAAAAGAAGGGGGCTTTAAATATTCGTCTCAAATTCAAGACCTGTCCCCAAAAACAAAAAAACTGATTGCATTAAGCATATCCGTTTTTGTTATTCTGGTTTTAATAACTCTTGTTGCATCCTCGTTTTTGCCCAATTCAAACAAAAACAGCAAAAAAAGCGTTCAGGGGGTTGCACTTACACAACAGGTAAAATCGGAAAATACAAATATAGATGCTCCGCTTACAAACTATCAGGTGAATGTTCCTAATTTGAGAAAATCAACAAAAGGATACACCTCAATTTCAAAAGTGTCATGGGAAGCGCCAAAAAATTCAACAAAAGAAGAACAAAAAAGGTTCCTTCAATCCGCAGGAAAAAGCATAAGGCTTAATTTGCAAAACGACCTTCTGCTTTCAAATGAAGTTGCCCTGAATAACAAAGTTAAGTTTGACATCAGGTTTTTAAGGGACGGTTCACTTGATGATATAACCATTTTGGATTCATCGGGTACGGATGCGGTTGATGAAATTATAAAACAGAGCGTTCAAAACACCCTTTATTATATGCGCCCTCCCAAAGGTTCTTTTGTCGGAAAAAATAATTCTTTGACTTTAATAATAGACTTTTAACTTTTAAAAAGATTTTTTTCAACCAAAAGTTTTTTCAATCGGGGATAGTCGTTAATATCGTTGTTTTTTGCAAATTCAAAGGCATCTGACCTTGCAAGCTCAAGAATTTTTATATCCTTTGTAAAATCAAACAATGTAAATTCGGCAAGCCCCGATTGTCTTGTGCCCATAAATTCTCCGGGGCCTCTAATTTCAAGGTCTTTTTGCGCAACAATAAAACCGTTATTTGTTTGAACAAGAACAGAAAGCTTATCTTTTGTGGACTTTGAAGCCTTACCCATTATTAATGTACAGTATGATTGAACATCAGACCTTCCGACACGTCCTCTTAACTGATGGAGTTGAGATAGCCCAAATCTTTCCGCATTTTCTATTATCATAACCGTGGCATTTGGCACATCAACACCGACTTCAACAACCGTGGTACATACAAGAATGTCATAGAGCTTATTTTTAAAATCCTGCATAACTTTATCTTTTTCTTCGGGTTTCAATTTCCCATGCAAAAGCCCTATTTTATAATCCTTAAATACTGTATCTTGCAGCCTTATAGCTTCTTTTGTGGCATTTTTGGCACTAATGGTTTCGGATTCATCAATAAGAGGATAAACTATATATGCCTGATGGCCTTTCATAATTTCAAGCTTTATTAAATCATAAGCGCTATTTCTCCCTGATGATGTGGTAAGGCTTGTTTTAACGGGAAGCCTTCCTTTTGGCATTTCATCAATTGTGGTGACATCTAAATCCCCATGGACTGTGAGCGCCAGCGTCCTTGGAATTGGGGTTGCAGTCATGGTAAGAGTTTGAGGGCTTTTTCCTTTAGAAAAAAGGCGCATTCTTTGATTAACCCCGAACCTGTGTTGTTCATCAATAACAACAACGCCGAGATTATTAAATTCAACTTCATTTTGAATTAGTGCATGGGTTCCGACCGCTATATCCATCTGACCGTTTTTCAAGTTTGTAAGCATTTCTTTTCTTATTTTTGCGGAATTTTTTCCCAAAAAAAGCCCTACACTAACATTCATAGGCAAAAGCCAGTGAAGGAAATTTTTATAGTGTTGTGTTGCAAGAATTTCCGTTGGTGCCATAATTGCGCCCTGATAGCCGTTTTCTATTGCGCTAAGAAGCACCATACAAGCAACAACGGTTTTTCCGCTTCCCACATCTCCTTGAAGAAGCCTTTGCATAGGGTGGGGAGATTTCATATCATGTAAAATTTCTCTGAAAGCATCTTTTTGAGAATTTGTAAGTTCAAAAGGAAGGGATTTTATAAACCTAAAAACAAGGCCGTCTTTTTTAATATCAAGCTTAATTGACTCTAATTTTTTAGTTTCTTCCCTTAAAATTGCAAGGTTTAATTGCATTATATAGAGTTCTTCATATACAAGAGTAAATCTTGCCCTGTTTAATTCGTCCATATTTTTCGGGAAATGAATTTTATAAATTGCATCTTTGTAGCTTATAAGATTTCTTTTTTTAATAATTGAAGGGGGTATGTTATCAATTAAAAAGTCTTTATACTTATCTATGGCATTTTTTATGGCACGGCTCAGGGTTTTATAGTGTAATCCTTCACAAAGCCCCCAAACCGGAATAATTCTTCCTTCAATTGTTTCATTTTCTTCTTCGTCATCAAAATCGCCTTCAAGTATTTGAATTTCGGGTTTATCGAGGGTCAGCTTTCTTTTAAAGTTATCAAATTTAACCGTTCCTATTCCTATAACGGGAGCACCTTTAGGGTATTTTTCCTGATAAAATCGGAGCATTTTTTTATTTTTTATTTTATAAAAATAGTTAACATTAATTTTGCCCGTACCGTCTGAAATTGTAATTGTGTGTATAATAAGACCTTTTTTTGACTGATAAAGACTAATGTTCGATATTGTGCCCATTATGGTGACGTTTGTGTCTTGCTTAAGGTCTTTTATTTTAACCCTGCCTTCATAATCAAGGTATTTTTTAGGATAATACTCAATTAAATCCTTAACTGTTCTTATTCCAATGTTTTTAAGAATTTCAGCGACCTTTGGGCCTACCCCTTTAACATAAGTAACGTCAGATTCAGCTATAGGGTTTTCTTTGTTTTTGATTTTTTCAAACTCAATGTTCTGCTTTTTTATTATGCTTTCTTTTTTATCTTTTATTTTTTTATAAGAAAGAAAAGTTTCCCCCAAAAGTTCAACGCTTTTCATCCTTGAATAAAGGTCGTCAAATTCATACTGCTCAAAAACCGTATACAAAGCCTCAAGCTTTAATCTGTCAGGCTTAGACAAAAGCTTTCTGAATTCATCCAATTTTTTTAAAACGTATTTTGAAAAAGTTGAAGTTTTCCCTTCAGTGTTGATGAACTGTTTCTTTTTTTCGACTTCAATTGCTTTTTTTATTCCGTCATATATTTCATCAAAATCAGATAAAAACATTCTTTTATTCTATTAAATTTGCAATCTGCTTGCAAGCTATTTTAAAAGTTCGCTTTTTGGCGAGTAGGTTGTATGAAGGAGCTTGTGCGCAAGATGAGAACCCGGTTGTTCAAGGTGTTCTTTATAAAGCCTTATAATATCAGGATTTTCATGACAGTTTCTGTGCGGAAGCTCTTTATCTTCTTTATATAAACCTGAAGCTCTTTTTTCTTTAATTTTTATATCTTTGCAAGAATATGGCTGACCGCCGCCATTGATACACCCGCCGGGGCAAGTCATAACTTCAAGCATTTGAAAATCCGCCTTACCTTCTTTTATTTCTTTTATTGCACGGTCTGCTTCCATTAAGGTTGATACAACCCTTATTTTAACGGATTTTCCGTTTATATCAACCGTAGCTTCTTTGGAGCGGGAATCTTTATCCACACCTCTTAAGGGAACTACATCAAGATTTTCTAGATTTTTTCCCGTTAGCATGTTATATGCAGTTCTGAGTGCAGCTTCTGCCACACCGCCTGATGCGCCAAAAATTGTTCCGCCGCCCGAATATTGACCGTAAGGAGAGTTGGCGGGTTCATCTTTTAAGCGTTTAAAGTCCAGACCTGCCGTTTTAATCATTTTTGCAAATTCCTGAGTAGTTAATACGTAATCCGTTTCACCGATTAACTGTTCTCTGATTGCTTCATATTTTTTAGCCGTGCAGGGCATAATTGAAACAACGACAATATTTTCTTTTGTATATCCTTCATAGTATTTGGGCAAAAATTCCTTTAATACGGGGGATAGCATCCCTTGAGGAGATTTACAGGTTGACAGGTGATTAATCATATCGGGGTGATGAATTTCAAGATGCCTTACCCACGCAGGACAACAGGATGTAAACATAGGTAAAAGCCCGCCTTTTGTTAACCTTTCTTTTAGTTCGTTTGCTTCTTCCATAATGGTTAAGTCGGCAGAAAAGTTTGTATCAAAGATTAAATCAAAACCAAGTCGTCTTGCTGCCGCATAAATTTTTCCGATTGTATTTTCACCGGGTTCAAGATTAAATTCTTCGCCAAGAGCAACTCTCACGGACGGTGCAATTTGAACAACCACTTTTTTATCTTTGTCGTTTATTTTCTTCCAAACTTCATCAATCGAAGATTTTATTGAAATTGCGCCTGTCGGGCAAACCGCTTGACATTGACCGCAAAATACACAGTCTACCTGACATAAGTGTTTACCGTTCATAGGCTGAACTTTGGTATTTGAACCTCTGCTTGAAAAACCTAAGACGCTATGTCCCTTAAATTCTGAACATGCCCTAACACAAGCACCGCAAAGAATACATTTTGAAGGGTCACGGACTAATGACGGATTCATCTCATCTATTGGAAGGTAGTCTTTTTCTTCGAGTTTGGGAAATCTTATTTCATCAATACCGTATTCCGCTGCATACTTTTGAAGGTCGCAATTGCCCGATCTGTTACAGGTTAAGCATTCTCTTTTGTGATTTGCAAGCAACAATTCAAGTATTGTTTTTCTTATTTTCATAACTCTGTCAGAGTGGGTTTCAATTCTTATGCCTTCTTTGGGGGGCATTGTACATGAAGCCTGTATCCATTTGCCGTCCTGTTCTATTATACACATTCTGCATGCCCCGAACTGTGTTAAATCAGGACGGTGGCAAAATGTCGGAACATCAAAACCGTTATTTCTGATAACGTCAAGCACCGTTTTTTCGTTTGTGAACTCAACTTCCACATTGTTTATGAATAATGTTTTTTTATCGCTCATTTAATTTTCCTCTTTTATTTTGTCACTATTGCACCAAACGGACAGTTGTCTTTGCAAGCGCCGCATTTTATACATTTATCCTGATTAATTTTGTGCGGTTGTTTAATTGTCCCTTCAATAGCGCTGACAGGGCAATTTCTTGCACATTTTGTACATCCCTTGCATTTATCTTCTTCGATAACATACTGTTTTAATGCGCTGCATACACCTGCGGGACATCTTTTTTCTTTTATGTGAGCAATGTATTCATCTCTAAAGTATTTTAAAGTTGATAAAACAGGGTTTGGAGCCGATTTTCCAAGGCCGCAAAGCGAACCTTCTTTTATAACATGCCCCAATTCTTCAAGCATATCAAGGTCCTCCATTTTTCCCTGACCTTTAACAATTCGCTCTAATATTGCAAGCATTTGCTTTGTACCTTCACGGCACGGAGTACATTTTCCGCAGCTTTCATGTTGTGTAAAATTCATAAAGAACCTTGCAACTTCAACTATGCAGGTATCTTCATTCATAACAACAAGACCGCCCGAACCCACCATAGCTCCGACTTTTGTGAGTTGGTCATAGTCCATTGGCATATCAAGATGTTCTTCCGTTAAACAACCGCCCGAAGGTCCTCCGATTTGAACGGCTTTAAATTTCTTACCGTTTCTGATACCCCCGCCCAAGTCAAACACAATCTGTCTTAGGGTTGTATTCATAGGAACTTCAATCAGGCCCGTATTGTTAACTTCGCCCGTTAGCGCAAATGTTTTTGTACCTTTTGAAGTTTCCGTTCCCATTGATGCAAACCATTTTGCACCGTTTAGTATAATTAAAGGAACATTTGCAAAAGTTTCAACATTATTTAGAAGTGTCGGACGTTTAAAAAGACCGCATTCTGCCATATGGATGTTTTTGGGCCTTGGCATTCCTCTTTCGCCTTCAATTGAAGCGATTAGAGCGGAAGATTCACCGCAAACAAATGCGCCTGCACCTTCTCTGATATTTATTTTAAAAGAGAAGTTTGAACCCATTATGTTGTTTCCTAAAAAGCCTCTTTGTTCGGCATCTTTTATTGCTTTTCTTAAGCGTTTAATTGCAAGCGGATATTCCGCCCTTACATATATATAAGCTTCGTCCGCACCAACCGCAAAACCTGCTATTGCCATACCTTCAAGAAGTTTGTGCGGGTCATCTTCCATAACGGATCTATCCATAAAAGCACCCGGGTCGCCTTCATCCCCGTTACATATTACATAGGATTTTCCGCCTTGGTGTCTGTGGACACTTCTCCATTTTCTGCCGGTGGCAAAACCGCCGCCGCCTCTGCCTCTAAGCCCTGAATCTTCAATTTCTTTTAAAACATATTCCTGATCGTTAATTTCAAGAACCTTTGATAATGCCGCATAAGCTCCGACTGAAAGCGCTTCATCAAGACTTTCGGGATTAATAACACCGCAATTTTTCATAGCCGTTCTTGTTTGTTTTGCATAGAAATTCATTTCTTCGTTGTTTACGATTTTTTTATTCAAAGCGGGATCAACATAAAGAAGCCTTTCGACGACGGTGTCATTCAAAAGGGACTCGTATATTTCTTTAACGTCCTCTTTTTTAACATGGACATACGTTAATTTTCTGTCGGGTATTACAACAAGACACCCTTGCTCGCAAAAACCGATACATCCGGTCGGAATAACGCTCATTTTAACCTCTTGAGTAAGAGGGCTTGCGTTTGCACCGAGTTTCTTAAATTCTTCTATTAATTCCAAAGCACCGTTTGCAACACATCCGGTTGAAGCGCAAACGTGAATTCTTCTTCCCTGAGCTTCAATTAATTTTTGAGCCTTTTGTTTTTCTTCTTCAATGTTAATTTTTAATCCGGTAATCATATCTTTACTCATTTTCCTTTAATATAGTATCAATAATAGTAATAACGGCATCCGGAGTCATTTTCGGATAAACTTTTCCGTTAATAACAACAGCCGGAGCAAGGGAACAAGCACCAAGACAACTTACGGTTTCCAATGAAAACATACCGTTTTCGGTTGTCATTTTGCCGTTTTTCAAATCTATTTTCTTTTTAACCGCATCCAATACAGGCATTGAACCTCTGACATGGCATGCCGTGCCGTCGCAAACTTTAATTTCGTATTTACCTTTGGGTTCAAGCGAAAATTGAGCATAGAAAGTTGCAACCCCAAAAACAGTTGCGGGAGAAAGTCCTTCAATGTTGTTTCCAATGTATGTCATGGCTTCTTCGGGTAAGTATCTGTATATGGATTGAACTCTTTGCAAAATAGTAATGAGGCTTGTTTTGTTATGGTTGTATTCAGCCAAAATTTCATCTATCTGCTTATAATCAACTGAATTTTTTAATTCGGTCATATCTTGTGCATCCTCTCAAAAATATCTCTTATAACTATTGTAATACAAGCAAAAATTTTTTCAAAAAACTTTTATGATTACTAATCTTTGGTATATACATTTATCAAGTTTTGGTGTAAAATTTTAAAATGTTTGAAAAGTTTACCCAAAAAGCACTTGATATTGTAACCAATGCCCAAATTCAAGCGGGCAATTTTGGTGCTGACAAGGTATATTCGGAATACCTGCTTTTAGGGCTTGTGATGTCCCTTAAAGGTGTTCAATCAAAGCTAATCGGGGTTTATGATATTAACACGGATGAATTGATTGAAAAAATCAACAGTAAAATTAATCTGAAAAAAGAAAAGAAAAACGGCGAATTCATCCCCTTTTCTACCGGCGCAAGAGAAGTTCTTGAAGAAACAATGGAAATTGCAAAGTCATATAACAACTCCCTTGTTGTTCCTTATCACATTGCTCTTGCCCTGTTTGATTCAAGGAAATCGGGTGCATTTGAAATTTTAAAAGAATTTAATTTTGACGAAAAAAGAGCAATCTCAAATATAAAAGGGCTTTTAAACAAAAAAAATAAAAACAAAAAATTCACCCATCCTGAAGAAATAGATGACGCAAACTCTAAGCAATTTAATCTTTCAAAAAAGGTTGATACCATATTTTCTCAAAATTCGCTATCATCTCTTTTGAGCTCCGCAAAAGCAAAACTGTCTACATTGGGGTATGAAATCTTAGGAACGGAACAGATAGCCCAATCAATTTTAGATGAAGAATCGGATTTAACAAAAATTTTAGCCAAATACGGCATAACAAAAGACTCTTTCCAAGAACACCTTAAAAACTTTTCCAACAGAAACGAAGAATACGGTGAAAGGCAAATAATCTTTACCCCTAATGCCTTCAGGGTTATGTTAAATACGGTTGAAGCCGCTAAAGAATTGGGAAGTGTTGAAGTTAAACCGGAACATGTTATTATGGGCATTCTGAAAGCAAAAACAGGAATAGCCTATAAAATTATAAAAGAGTTAACGGGCCATAAAACCGATTTTATTGATGAGCTTACAAAAGAATTAAATACGGGCGCAAAAACCATGCCTGAAACCCTTGCCATTTTAAGGCTTGCAAAAGCCGAATCCAAAAAAATGAATAAAAATACCATAGGAACCGAGATGATTTTACTTGGTATTCTTGCATACAAAAACGGAGTTGCGGCAGAAGTTTTAGAAAAGCTCGGTATAACCTTAAAAGATGCAAGACTTGAAGTTGAAAAACTTTTAGGTTCGGAGATTGAAGAAGGGGATGAAAACCAGATAAAATACACTATAAGAGCCAAAAGACTTTTAGAAGTTGCATACGAAGTTGCAAAAAACCATGGCAAACAAAAAATCATGTCAGAACACCTCTTATACGCTTTTACAAAAATACCGGATTGTATCGGAATGAAAGTTTTAGAAAACCTCGGAACGGACACACTTGAAATAAAACAGGGAATTTTAGACGAGCTTAATAACATTCAAATATAATTTTTTATCCCTATAAATTCTTTGTTAGCTTGCTATACAGGTAATTTAATTTGTTATCCGAATATAAAGAAAGTTTACTTATAGGCCCATCAACAAAAAATCTTACTGTTTTATCCCCTATAAGACAAAAAACAAATATAAGGGCTGCTATAAATACGAATTTAAATATGTAAAAGGCTGAATTAACATCTAAAAATTTAACAATCTCATGCCAGATATACGACCTTACAATTGTATTATCATGAATTAAATAAATGCCCAAAACTGATGTTGCTATTGAGTTTATAATTTTATTATGCTTGATTTTAAACGAATTAAAGCAGTTAAATAAATATAGAGCAAAAATTACAAGTAAGGGAGATTCAATAAGTCCGTATTTATTTATCCTGTTCAAATATACAGTTTCAGGCGAGAGTTTTATAAATAAAAAAACTATTATTATAAATAATGAAATTAAAGAAAGCTTTAATAAAAGTTTTTTATCGTATAAAAACTTAAATTTTTGCAATCTTATAAAAGCGCCAAGCATATATAAGAAAATAAAAATACCTATATCAGAGTGAACCATACCAAAAGAGCCCGTAAATGTCGGAATTATGAACCATCCGAAATAAATAAGAGACATTAAAGTAAGTGCGGATTTGTTATTTAACTGTTTTATAAACGGGTTTATAAAGGGGGTTAATAAGTATAAAAGAATGTATGTACTTATAAACCAATAGTTTAGGGCAAAAAACGGAAATAAAGAACGGTTAACAAAGCTTGAAGGCACTTTATGGCTGCCTATAATAAAAGCCGCCATAAGAAAAAAGATTGAATAAAAAAGAGTGTATAAATAAGTTTTTAAAACGTGTTTAGCAAAAAAGCCCGAATTAATTACAAAGTATCCGCATATAATTATAAAAATATCAACACCAAGCTTACCCCCATAAGTAATAAGGGAAGTTAAATAATTGTTAATGCGCTCAAGAAAAGTAATGTTGGATGTATAATAGCTAAGAACGCCATGATTTGCTAAATGTGACAAAACAATAAGCGCCATTGCAACTATTCTGAGTAATTCAATGTTTGATTCTCTTACTCTTTTTTCCATGTGAAAATGATATCATAAAAATAATGCGGGTTTTAAAAGCACTATAGAGGAATAATAAAAATAAGGGTCATAATTTAAAATTGAAATTTTAAGGTTCAATTATATGAAAATCTTTTCCAAGACGGTTTTCAACCTCCATAATAATATTAGATAGAGGTATGCCGAGCGCTTCAGAAATTCTTAAAAGCATTGTAACCTTAGCTTCGATTTCGCCGTTTTCAATGCGTCTTAAATTACTTGAATCAAGCTCATACGAATTGCAAAAATTATAACGTGATTTGACGTTTAAATTAGCTCGCTTCTGGTTTATAACCTTTCCAAGCTCTTTAATAAAACGTAATGATTGTTCACTTTTGTATTGCATAAATATATTATGAAGGTTATACTTAATATTGTTAGGTATATATACTCAATTTTACTTATAATCGGAGAACAAATATGAAAAAGATCGGATTTACACTTGCTGAAGTATTGATAACATTAACGATTATTGGTATTGTTGCAGCTATAACTTTACCCAGTTTACTTGTTAATGTTAACGATAAAGCATGGAA
>CANRHZ010000036.1 GCA_947630535.1 Candidatus Gastranaerophilales bacterium
CAAAGAAAAGCTCTTTATGCAAGAATGAGCCAAGCAATTGGTGAGATGGATAGTGTTGCAGGGTATGGAACAACAAACGGTGCAATTCCTGATAAAGATGATGATAATCTAAAATCATCAGCAGCAGAAGCCTTTATAATTGATGGTTTATCCAAGGTTTATAGGGTTCAAAATGTATGTAATAAGAATAACTTAAAAGCATGCGGGATACCATCAAGCATAATAACGCTAAATGGCAATACAATGGATTTTCCAAAAACGGTAAGCAGCCTAAATGATAAATTAACTGACACAAACAATAAAGCAATAGATACGGATGCTGCCGCTTTTGAAACGGTTAACGGGGAATCAATAGCACTTTTTTATAACCCTGCTTGTGAATCAGACCATCCTGATGAAAGCTATTTCACGGGTCAAGTATTTTGCGTAAATATGGTATATGACTTAAACGGTTTGAAAGGCCCGAATGAAATTGGAAAAGATATAGGCTTTATTACTGTTCTTAATCGAACTAACAGTGTTGTTGTAGCGCCTGTTCCATTTCCTGATGATGCAACATCATCAACGCTTCCATCCTACAGTGAAAGCGGAAATGATGCTTCATCAGCTTGCATTAAACAGAGTGATGATGCAAGACTGCCCGATAGAGATGAACTTGCTTCATTGTACATAAATCAATCTTTAATTGATATAACCACCGGCAACTACTGGTCAGCATCTGTTATCTCTCCCGGAGCAAACGGCTACGTATGGGGACAGAGCATGATTAACGGGGCCCGTTTCAGAAGCTATCAACGTTCGGCTAAAAGCGGTGTCCGCTGCATCAAAAGATAGTTTTTGTATGAATATTTTGTTTTTTCATACAAGATAATAAACAAAAACGGCTCTTTTAATATAATGCATAAAGCTTGTCAGTACAAATTGTTATACAAACACGGAATTTTAAAATCTTGTATTTATTATAAAATAGTTTATAATTAAGATATAACCTTTAAAAAGACAGTTTGTTTTGAAAGGCATCATATAAGTTTATGAGTGAAGTGCAATACAAAAGCGACCTCACCAAATTAATTGAAATTTTACCTCCTAAAATTAAAAGAGCCATCTATGACGGGCTTTTAGATGACGCTATTGAAATTGTTCTTGATATAGGAAGGCTTCCTGAAGTTCGCATAGGTAACGGAAAGCTTGAATATTTAGGAACGGATAATGTTACAAGTGATGATATTGAATATATCACGGCAAAAATTCCCGAATTCACATCCGATAACCGCTCAGGGATTGCAGGTACATTGCATAGAATTTCTGCAATCCGTAACAGACAAGGGAAAATAATCGGTCTTACATGCCGTATAGGACGTGTTATAACGGGAACGATTGCCTGTATCAAAGACTTTGTGATGCAAAATAAAAGCATACTTTTTTTGGGCCGCCCCGGGGTAGGAAAAACCACAAAACTTAGAGAAATATCAAGGCTTGTAGCAGATGAGCTCGGCAAAAGAGTTGTTGTTGTGGACACATCAAACGAAATAGCGGGTGACGGGGATGTTGCCCACCCTGCAATCGGTAAGGCAAGAAGAATGCAGGTTCCGCAACCTGAGTTTCAAAAAGATATTATGATTGAAGCGGTTGAAAACCATACCCCCGAAGTTATTGTTGTTGATGAAATCGGAACGGAGCTTGAAGTACAAGCGGCAAGAACAATTGCAGAGCGTGGAGTTATGCTTATTGCAACGGCACATGGCAACACGCTTGATAACTTGATTAAAAACCCTGCAATGTCGGATTTAGTGGGGGGTGTAAGTTCTGTTACCTTAGGGGACGAAGAAGCAAAGCACAGAGGATGTCAAAAAACCGTTTTGGAACGTGAAAAACAACCGACGTTTGATATTGTAATAGAAATTATAGACAGAAACACTCTTGCGGTATACAAAGATACCGCAGAAGCGGTTGACTGCATTTTAAGAGGGTGGCCCGTCACCCCCGAAATAAGAAAAGTTGACCAATCTTACGATTCAAAACCTTTATCAAAAAGTGAAATTGAAAAAACTCTCGATAAAGTTGCAGAGCTTGATAGTCGTGCCAAAAATCCTATGAACTTTTCATTTAACAGACAGGCTTATATAAATTCCGTCAAGCCCAGAAAAAATGTTTATATATATGCCGTTTCAAGGTCTATAGTGAATAAAATAATTGAAAGACTTGATATTGATGTTGAAATTGCAAGAAACATTGAAGATGCAGACATTGTAATTGCGCACAAAAACTTTGCAAAGGGCGGAACAAAGATTTTATCCGTTGCAAACGAATACAGAATTCCTGTTTATTTTGTAAGGACAAACACAATGAGCCAAATTCAAAAGGTGTTGAAAGATGCTTTGCATTTGGCCCAAAATCCTGATTTTAAAGAGATAAAAACGGATTTTAAAGACGATTCGGAACTTGCCCTTGATGAAGCAAAAGCGGCAATTGCAAAGGTTATGGAAGGGGCAGAAACAGTGGAACTTGAACCGCAGCCCCAGAATATAAGAAAGTTGCAACATGAATTGGCAGATTCCTATAACCTTCAATCTCAAAGCGTGGGCGAAGGAAATTCCCGCCGTATAAGAATTTCAAAAAACGACGAATAATGTTAACTTTTGTAAAACTTCCTAAAGAATTATCGAGTGAGGACGTTAATACGTTTATAAGATAGGAAGGAAGTTATTTTGAGCGAAAATTTCAGCATACAGGGCTATGAATGCACCACAAAGAGTGTTTTTCAGACATTATCCGATAAAAAAGTTAATCTGTCGGATTTAAAGAAAATTGATAAAAACTCGGACAATAAAATTTCTGAGGACGAACTTGTCGAATTTCAAGAAATGGACGACAATACGGCTATATCAGAATACAAAGATGAAGATATAGACGAGCACAGAATAAAACAATATCATGAACAAATAGAAAAAGAAGAAGCAGACATTAAAAGAAACAGTGAAAAAATCAGAGCGTATGAGAAATACGCTACAAGCATAAAAACCTCAGGGGGGGAACTCTCTGATTCAGATAAAAAAAGAATACAAGAATATGAAGATAAAGTTGCAAATCTAAATTCTAAAATTGATTCTTCATATTCAAAAATTCGAGAATTAAATAACTCTATTAGCAACATTTTAAATAGCAATAAGTATGCAGACAATAACGGAGCAACGTCAGCAACATCTTCCATAGGAGCTATGGGCGGCACGGCGGCTAATACAGGAATTACGGATCCTTCGCAAGTAAGTTCGGCTGCAAGCAAAGGAGCTGCAAATTTGAAAGGCGAGCTTTCAAGTTGTCTTGACAACATTGCAAAAAGTTTAAATTGCTCAAGGGATGCCGCATACAATTATATAGAACAACTTTGCAAAAACGAAGGTTGCGGATATTTTACGCCTGAATTAATAATTTCTCAAGTATACTCCGAATCATCAGGAAATCAGTCCTCGGTATCATCAGCAGGCGCTTATGGTTTGGGACAATTGAAAAGTGTTGCGGTACAAGAAGTAAATAATAAGTTTGGAACAAGTTTTAAATTTAGCGACGTTAAAAATAACGGCTATACCAACCTAAAAGCCATGATATATTATATGAGATACCAGTATAACAGATACGGTAACGATGTTGCAAAAGCACTTACCGCCTATAACAGAGGCAATTGCAATAACGGTGTTATTAATTCATACGCAAAAAAAATAATGAGCAGAGTAGCTTAATCGGTTGACTTTTATTCTTCTACAATTTCAACCGGATAGCTTGCGTGGTGAATTTTCGGAATTATGTAGCTTGCAGGGTACTTAACGAATGCATCCGTATCGTCATCCGTATCGTTACATATAAAAGTAAGGTTGCCATTATTATCCTTTGTGTAGTCAACAATTGTTATTTCATGTCCGCCGGCTATTTTTTTAGGGTTGTCTGTCACCGTCCCGCACTCTTGAGCCGTTATAACGTAACCCACTATAACGTCCTCCCCTGAATCAATGGCATCTGTTATATGTTTTTGAATTTTATTAAAATCGGTATTCCACCCTAAAAGATTTTGGTCGTTATCAACATTTTGATATACAACAGAAGTTCTTTCGGAATTTTCAACAAGAGATTCGATAAAGGTTTTTTCAAATTCGATTAGCCCTTGCGGATCGGAATTGAACTTGCCGCCTCTTGTGTCGGTTAGTGAATTATAGCTTTGCTCGGAACCCACTTGCATTAAGGTGGATTGAATTAACACATCAAGGATGCTTCTTTCACCTTTATCCCAATAGTTATCCTGAATTTGAGCTCTTACAATTGCATTTTCATCCGGTTTAAGGGATAATTTTGCATCTTTAAAATTAATTCCTTCCCTTGGAACTTCAAATTCTCTTAAGAGCCAAAAGGCATCCATTTTGTTTTTTGAAAGGGCAGATAAATTAATATTTTTTTCAACCGCAACATCTGGGGAAGTCAATGATTGCGCCCATCTCGCAAACTCGGCAGGGTGTTTATTTGCCATATGAAATTCAACGCTTGCAGCAACGCAAGTGCCTGAACCTTCAACGCTAACAGAACTTTTATCAATATTTTTATCTTTTAAAATAAAAATTTCAGCTTCTTTTGGTATATCACCAAGCCTTTGATTAATAATGGCGGGGTTATACAGGGTGTCTATAATTTGGCCCGCAATTTTTAATCCGTCCATATCGGCCGCTCTTTTTTCTTTAACGGTTTTATAAATGTTTTCAAGTACGCTTGAATTATCGTTTGAATTTTTATTTAAAAGCGTACCGTTTTTTAAAAGGGCATCAAGTTTTTGTTGTCTTAAAACATCATCAATCGGACTCTTTTTTTCGGTTTTTGAGCTAACGAATAAATTTAAGATTTCATTGTACATTTCAATATCTTTTTCATCCGTAAGCTTTGTATTTAAGGGCAAAAGGGCAGGGGAATCATATTTATTCGTTTTGGGGAAATTAAGAGCATAGCTTAAGGGCGAAGAAACAGGCGGTTTTACACTGTTTGATGCGCCAAAATGAACATTTTGCATGCTATTAAAACTGTTAAGCCCTATTTTATTTATCATTGTTAATTTATGCCCTTACATTCATTAAAAAACAGAAATTTTAAAAAATTGCCTTTTTTCTTTGATGATTTTACAATTTATTCAGGTTCAAATCAAAGTTTTATCTAATGAAATATAAAATTCCAAATAAAGAATTTATCAAAATAAGCCTTGATAGGCTGACCCGTTTTAAATCCGTATCTCAAAGGTATAAAAGGGTTTTTGATGATATTTTATCAAAACATTTAATATTTGAAGGAATTAAAATTTCCCAGATGAATGAAGATGAAAAGATAGAGCTTGCAAGCATGATTTTTAATTCCGCATTAAATGAAAAATCGGATTTATCCATAAATAAAATTATAATCGAGGATGAAAAAAAGATTTACCATCTTAATGAGTCGGATATTAAATATCTGAACTCTAAAATTGATTTTGGGGCGGCACTGAATATGTTTTTGGAAGATGAACTTCCCTTAAACTTAAAAAGATTAAAGCTTCAAAAAAATAAAAATAGCGAAGATACAAGAAAAGAATTTTCAACCCTTTATCCCGTTTCAAAAGTTGTTCTTGTCGAAGGAATAACGGAAGAAATTTTATTAATTGAATTTGCAAAGTTTCTTGACTGCGATTTTAAAAAGGAAGGAATATACGTTCTTGGAGCGGGAGGAAAAAATCAGGTTGCAAAAAAATATTATAAACTCATAGAAGAAATTAAAATTCCTGTTTTTATTCTTCTTGATTGTGATGCGTCTGAAACCTACGATTTAATATTTCCAAAATTAAGAAAAACCGATGAAATTTATAAAATTAAATCGGGAGAATTTGAAGATATTTTGTCAAAAAATTTAATCAAAAATGCCCTTAACTATCATTTTCAAGAAAATCTCCAAACGCAAGATAACAACATACAAGAAGGGCACACGGTTGATTGTTTGAGTGAATATTATAAAAATAACGGCTGGGGAGAATTCAAAAAAGCTGATTTTGCAAAAATAATAAGAGAATACCTCCAAAAGACAAAAAATCCGCCGATTAGTGAGGAATTATCCCTTATTATTAACAAAATTAAATTAATCTAAAAGGTTATCCAAAATTTGTGCATTTTTAAGTGCACGCTTAGAGTTTGTAATATGGCTTGTTTTAAGGTAGTTTCTTAATGCTTCTCTAATAAGTTCAGACCTTGTTCTTTGTTCGTTGTCCGCAATTTTATCAATTGATTCAAGAAACTTATCGGGCATGGAAACCAAAATTTTTGCCATATAAAAACTTCTCCTAATTGAAATAATCCGTATTTTATGGGTTAATTATACAATAAATTATTGAGGTTTGGCAAAATATGAAGGCATTAAAATCAAACAGGCTCCATATCGGTTTTTTCGGTAAAAGAAATGCGGGAAAATCCACCCTTGTAAATAAAATCATAGGCCAAGAGCTTTCAATAGTTTCTGATACAAAAGGAACTACAACCGATGTTAATCAAAAGGCAATGGAACTTCTTCCGATTGGACCTGTCATGCTTCTTGATACGGCAGGGATAGACGATATCGGAGAGCTTGGCAAATTAAGAATTGAAAAATCCATGAAAGCACTTTTAAGATGCGATGTTGTCGTTTTTGTTGTTGATAACAGTCCGATTGGAAAAATAGAAAAAGAGTTTATTGAAAAAATAAAAAACAATAATTCAATTATAATCACCGTTCAAAATAAAACCGATTTAGGGGAAATAAATAAAGAAGATAAAGAGTTTTTAGAAAAAAATTCGCATGCATACCTTAAAACATCAGGCATAACAAAAGATAATTTCATATTTGAATTTAAAAAAGCCCTGATAAAAAATCTTCCCGAAGAATACATTAACCCCGGAGTAATTTTAAAAGACATTATAAAAGAAAATGAGGTATGTATTTTTGTTATTCCGATAGATAAAGAAGCGCCGAAGGGAAGAATTATACTCCCTCAGGTTAATTCAATCAGAGAGATGCTTGATAATAACTCTATCACGCTTGTGTGCAACGAGAATAATTTAGATTGTGCGCTTCACAAATTGAAAGCTCCGCCAAAAATTGTTGTGGTTGACTCTCAAGCTTTTAAAAAAGTTTCATCAATTGTGCCTGATGACATTATGCTTACATCCTTTTCAATTCTTTTTGCAAGATTGAAAGGGGATATAAAAAGCTTTTATGAAGGTGCAAAAAAACTTGATAATCTAAATGATAACGATAAAATTCTTGTACTTGAAAGCTGCTCCCATCATCCGGTTGAAGATGATATAGGGCGGGTTAAAATTCCCGATTTAATAAGAAAATATACAAATAAAAATTTAATTTTTGAACATTTCTCAGGACATGATTTTCCCTTAGATATTGAACGCTATTCTCTTATAATTCATTGCGGAGCCTGCATGACAACAAGGGGTGAAGTTATGAGAAGGATTTTAATTTCAAAGGAAAAAAACATTCCAATAACAAACTACGGCATTGTTATTGCAAAATGCACAGGTATACTTGAAAGAGCAATGAAGCCTGTCTTTAATAAAGATTAGTTTTTAACCGCAAAAACTTGCACTTCATAAGGCCTTAAATTTAATTCAAAGCCCCCTCTTTTAAGTATTGGAGCATCAAACATTTTAAACGGCATAACAATTGCGTCTTTTGAAAGGTTCTGAAGTTTTATTTTACCCTTAACAGGTTCCTTAGGGTTTAAATTTCCCGCAATAATAAGCATTTCGTCCCTATCTTGCTTCATAAAAGCAAATATGGAAGGGTTTGTTGCAGGAAGCCCCTTAAATTCTTTTTGAGAAATGGAAGGAAGCATCATGTATCTTAACCTTTGAGCGCTTGCAAATTCTTTTACAAAAGTATCAGAATCAAGACTGTAGGGAGCTCTTGAAAAATTAAATATATCAAGTTGATTTTTGTGAACAAAATAGGTGTTGCAATCCGTATAAGTTTTATCCGCCTTTTTGTTTTCAAACAGATATTTATATGTATCGGCAGAGGGAAACCCGTCAAGAGTATAAGGGTTTAGAGGAAGCATTGCATTAAGCCAATTTACCATCTGCCAGTACTGATAGCCCTTTGAAGCGGGGCTTATCTGATCATGGGTTGCAAAATTTGCAATAAAAGATTTCTGTTCATCAAAACCTTTTATTAATTTCAGTTCATTATTTATTTTATTGTAAAGATCGGAATTTGTTTTTATTTGAGATAAATCAGACCAATCTGAATAGTAACCGTCAAAGCCCGCTTTTAAAAGTTCTTCAACGGATGCATACGGCGTATAGTCTTTAGCAGGGTTTGACCATTTTGGAGAAGCCTCTGCCAAGAATAAAAATGCGGGGTCTTTTTCTCTTGCGTAATTTATAATCTCAACCCAAAATTCATAAGGTTTTATTGCTGCAACATCTGCCCTGATACCGTCTATTCCTATTTCTTGCATAAGGTCTATAAATTTTTTATGTTCTTCTATAAGGCTTTTATTTAAGGTTTTATCATCATTATATACTTTAAATATTCTAACATCAGTCCAATCGGCAGGGATTATGGTGTTTCCGTTTTTGTCTTTTAAAAAAAGTTCCGGTTTTTCCAAACTCATATCATAAGAGCCTGAACTTGGAAGATCCGCCATAACATGAAGCCCGAGCTTGTGCGCTTCGTTTACGAATTTTTTTGCCTGAGAAACTATATCGGGGGTTAAATCCGTTTCATCATAAAGCTGCGGATTTAACACATCAAAAGCATCCATGGCATAAAGAGAACCGGCATTACCCAGTGCTTTTAATTTACCGACTTTAGTAACAGGAAGAAGGTAAATTGTATTAAAACCCGCCTGTCTCAGCGGTTTTAATTTTGGTATGGCATTTATGAATGTGCCCTTTTTTTCGCCGAGTTCTATTTCTATTATGTCATTTTTATTGTAATCATCCGCACCGAATGTTCTTAAGTTAAGAGCGTATATATTTGCTTTGTTATTGATAAATAAAGGCCTCAAGTCATTTGTCCATGTAAGTGCCTCGGCTTTTAGTCCGCAAAGAAAAACAAATAAAGCACTTAATAAAATTTTAGTTTTACTCATCTTTTGCCATCCTGTAAATTTCGTAAACAATCTCATCTTCAACCCCCTTTATAAAGGATTTATTTCTGTTGTAACTCATTATAATTGAAGCGTATTCATATTCTTTGTTATCTGATTTTATAATACCCGCAAGAGAGCTTATTCCAAACAGAGTTCCCGTTTTAAAAAATACCGACCCGCTAAGTTCTCTCATTCTCTTTTCTAAAGTTCCCTGATTTGCGCTTGGAAGATAGGTTTCATAATCAAAGTTCATTTTTGACATGGCAGATGTCATCCAGTCTGTATTTATGGCATTATATCTTGAAACACCGCTTCCGTCTTTTATGCTTATAGACTTTGTATCAAGCCCCAAATTTTCAAAGTATGAATTAAACATGTTTATACCGTTTTGGGTTGTACCGAATGTATTCATATCGGTTTTTATGGAAGTAACTTTTTTTGCATAAACTCCCCCCGCAACTTTAAAAATAGTTTCAGCAGCTTCATTATCGCTTGTTTCAAGGATATATTTAACAACCTCTTTTATTGGGGATGAAACTTTTGCAACCAAAATAGCATCATTTGGTGTTTTGCCGTCTAAAAATTTTTCATTGTATGTGATACCCGATTTATCAAGAGAATTTATAAGGTTTTGAATAAAAAAGTATTTAGGGTTTATAACGGGAAGTTTTTTATTTAAAACGCTTTCAGATATTTCGCCTTCAAGGTTAACGGTGTTATGGGTATCATCTTGTATAAAATGTATATCTGTTTTATCGGATATTTTAAGGTTATTTACAAAAGAGAATTTATAAGGACTCTTTTGAATTATTCTCATCCCTTTTTTATCCTGATTTAAAAATATATCAATAGAAACAGTGTTTTTATCTACCGTATAGGGAGAGATTTTTGGTGAATTCGGCCAGAAATCATCTTCCATCCATCCCTTTGGATAGGGTAATTTATCTATAATTGAATCGTCTATATAAATTCTGTTGATTTTACCTTTAAGATTCTTTTTTAAGTTCTCTGAGAGTGTATCAAGGTCGCTTGATTTTAAAATCGGATTAGCGGAGAGCTTTAAATAAAGGTTATTTTTTTTATCTTTATAAAAGGCCGTATCAAAACTGTAGTTTTCTCCCAGTGTATCAACGGATGCAGCCATAGTAAAAAGTTTAAGGGTTGATGCGGGGTTTAAAAATTTATGCGAACTTTTCTCATAAACATTTGCGCCCGTTTTTCTGTCTTTAACGGATATTGAAACAACGGAATCTCTGTCAAAATCAAAAGAATTTAAAATTCCGTTAATATTTTGCCCGAGCTCCGATGCAAAAGATGGGATATTAACCGATATTAAAATATAAAGCAGTATAAGTAACTTTTTAAACAAGCAAAACTCCTTTTTTGATAATTGCATTAAACCCGAAATTGTTTACTTTTCTGTTTTTTAAGTTCGGGTAAGTATTTCTGGTTAAATCAACGGTAGCGGTATCTATTGTTTCATATAAATACCCTTCGTTTTCATCCAACTCTTTTATTGTGTTTCCCATTGAATCAACAAGCAGGGAACATCCTGAATTATATATACTATCTTTTATTTCACCGCATTGAGAAAGAGCAAGAAAATAGCACTGGTTTTCTATTGCCCTTGATGATGCCATTATTTTATATTGATTTCTTCTTGTTTTGGGCCAAGCAGACATATTAACCATAAGTTGAGGGGGAAATTCAGTATTTATATAGCTTCTGTAGAGTTCAGGAAATCTTATATCGTAACAAATTGAAAGCCCGATTTTAAGCCCCTCTATATCAACTATAACGGGTGTATCACCGGAATCGACAAACTCCGCTTCGCCATCAGGCGAATAGAGGTGAATTTTTTCATACTTTGCTATTATGTTTCCTTTTCTGTCAATACAAAGACAGGTATTTTTTCCTCTTTTACCTTCCTTTTTAATAAAGGAGCCGCCAACTATATTAACATTGTATTTTTTTGAAAGTCCTATTAAAAAGTTTTCCGTATTTTTTGTATCTTCGGCCAAATCCTTAAAAATGGGACAATACCAACCTGTTGTCCAAACTTCGGGAAGAAAAATTATATCGGCACTGTTATTTTTAGAATAAAAGTCGTCAATCATTCCTTGCACTTTGGAAAAGTTTTCCTTAATATCCCCTATTACAGATGACATTTGAATTGCAAGAATGTTTTTTTTCAATTTTTAACTCCAAAAATTAAAGTTCCTCTGGTGAAGCAATTCTTCCCAAAATAGCACTTGCAGCCGCAATTGCAGGAGATGCAAGATAAACTTCGGATTCGGGATGTCCCATCCTGCCGACAAAATTTCTGTTTGTGGTCGAAATTGCTCTTTCACCTTTTGCAAGAATTCCCGCATGCCCGCCAAGACAAGGTCCGCATGTGGGTGTTGAAACTGCACCTTGCGCCTTCACTATGGTTTGAACATACCCTAATTCTATTGCCTTTAGATAAATATCTTGAGTCCCCGGGAAAACAATAAGCCTTACATCCGGATGAACTTTTCTATCCTTCAGTATTTCAGATGCAATCTTAAGGTCGGATAATCTGCCGTTCGTGCATGAGCCTATTACAACCTGATTGATTTTTACATCCCCTACTTTTGAAATCGGCCTTGTATTTTCGGGCAAATGAGGGAATGCAACCGTGGGCTCAATATCTTCCACATTATATTTAATAACTCTTTCATACTTTGCATCCGGGTCAGATGTATAGAATTTATACGGTCTTTTTGACCTTCCATCCAAATATTTCTTTGTAATTTCATCAGGAGGAATTATCCCGTTTTTAGCGCCCGCTTCTATTGCCATATTGCAAATAGTAAACCTTCCGTCCATTTCCATATTTGAAATAGCGGAACCTGTTATCTCAAGCGTTTTATAGAGAGCACCGTCTACCCCTATATCTCCGATAAGATGCAAAATTAGGTCTTTAGCCGACACCCATTTATTTAATTTGCCGTTGAATTCAACTTTAATGGCGGAAGGCACTTTAAACCACGTTTCCCCCGATGCCATAGCACAGGCTAAATCGGTTGAACCGACACCGGTAGAAAATGCGCCGAGAGCGCCATAAGTACAGGTATGAGAATCCGCACCTATAATTAAATCTCCTGCGGTAACTATGCCCGAATCGGGAAGCAGGGCATGCTCAATTCCCATTCTTCCTACTTCAAAAAAGTTTTCTATATTTTTTTCTTTGCAAAAATTTCTGATTAAATTAACCTGCTCTGCCGATTTTATATCTTTATTCGGAACAAAATGGTCAGGAACAAAAACTGTTCTTGTTCTGTCAAATACGTTTTTTACACCAATTTTATTAAACTCCTTAATAGCAACAGGAGCGGTAATATCGTTTGCAAGAGTAATATCAACCTTTGCAGTTATTAAATCTCCCGCCTGAACATATTCCATGTTAGAATGTGCGGCAAATATTTTTTCGGTAATTGTCATTGGCTTTGACATTGTTTATATCCTTTTTACTTCCTTGGTTGTTCCGTTTTTTCTTTTATTTCGAGCATTGTTTTATACCCTTGCAAGTACATTGAGCACCTTTTTAAGTTTTGCAAATACCATGCGCACTTGTCTTGCATACAAACAATAGGTATTTCATTGCCCGCAGACATCAATGGGCAAATTGGAATAGAATTTAGAGACATAGTAAACTTCCTTATTATTTATCCTTTAATTGCTTCTTCTAATTCTCTTGCCTGTTTTTGAAGGTTACAATTTGTTTCGTCACATCTTTTTTCGTAATCTTTGTATATTTTGCCTCTGTTGATTACTTCATCAAAGTCGATTAAGTGAGCGTCAAAATCGGGCCCGTCCACACATGCAAATTTAACCTGATCCCCGACAGTAACCCTGCAAGCACCACACATGCCTGTACCGTCAACCATTATGGGATTCATTGAAGCTTCGGTTTTAATTCCTTTTCCTCTTGTAAGTTCGGCAACCGCTCTCATCATAGGCATTGGCCCGACTGCTATTGCATAGTCGATTTTTTCTTTTTCCATAATTTCTGCCATAACGGAAGTTGTAAACCCTTTAACACCAAGCGAACCGTCATCTGTAGTAATAATTAATTCGCTGCATGCTTCCTTCATTTTATCCTGCCAGAAAATTAAATCTTTATTTCTTGCACCCATAATCATATAAACTTTATTTCCCGCATCCTTAAATGCTTTTGAAATTAAATAGCAGGGTGCTGCACCGTATCCGCCGGCAACACAAACAACCGTTCCGTATTTTTCAATGTGGGTGGGTTTGCCTAATGGCCCTACTATATCTTCGATTTCATCCCCTACATTTAATTTTGAAAGTTTTTTTGTTGTATAGCCTACTGCCATATAAACGATTGTGAGTTCTTCTTTTTCTCTGTCGTAATCCGCTATGGTTAAGGGGATTCTTTCAGAGTTTTTATCAACTCTTAAAATAATGAACTGACCCGCTTTTGCATTTTTTGTAATAAAGGGAGCTTTAACCTTTATTTCGTACTGGTTTTTACAAACTTCGTTTTTGTATAAAATTTTATAACCCATTTTCTAACTCCTTATAAAATCATTTCTATAAGAAGTATCTTACCACAAAAAAAGACGGTTTGAAACAAACCGTCTTTAAAAAATTATTTTTATTTTTTAGCTTTTGGAAAATTCGGCATCTATGACATCGTCATCTTTTGCTTCATTTTTCGATTCTTTATTTGCTTCTTGATTGTTATCGTTTTGTGCGTTTTGTCCTTCCTGTTGAACTTGAGCATAAGCTGCCTGTGAGATAGCATACATTGTCTGCTGAAGTTCTTCGGAGAGTTTTTTAATTTCATCAAAAGGTTTATTTTCATCAAGAGCTTTTTTAAGTGCTTCTTTTTGTTCGGATAGTTTTGATTTATCTGAATCGGATATTTTGCCTTCAAAATCTTTTACGATTCTATCAGCTGCCGATATCATGCTTTGTGCATTGTTTCTTGTTTCGGCTTCTTCTTTTTTCTTTTTGTCCTCTGTGGCATTAGCTTCAGCTTCTTTTACCATTTTATCTATATCAGATTCAGAGAGATTTGAAGAATTTGTGATTGTGATTTTTTGTTCTTTGTTTGTAGCTTTATCTTTAGCCGTAACATTTACAATACCGTTTGCATCAATATCGAATGTAACTTCAATTTGAGGCATGCCCTTCATTGCCGGCGGTATACCGTCCAATCTGAACATACCTAAAGATTTATTATCTCTTGCCATTGGTCTTTCACCTTGAAGTACATGAATATCAACGGCTGTCTGGTTATCATCTGCGGTTGAGAATACCTGCGATTTTGAAACAGGGATTGTTGTATTCCTTTGTACCAAAGGTGTCATAACACCACCAAGTGTTTCAATACCAAGAGTAAGAGGAGTTACATCCAGAAGAACTATGTCTTTTACTTCTCCTGCAAGAACACCTGCCTGTACGGCAGCACCAACCGCAACAACTTCATCAGGGTTAACGGATTGGTTTGGTTCTTTTCCCGTATACTCTTTAACAAGAGCCTGAACGGCGGGAATTCTTGTTGAACCACCTACTAATACAACCTCGTCGATTGAGTCTTTTGAAATTCCCGCATCTTTAATTGCGGTTTCAACCGGTGTTTTGCATCTTTCAAGAAGGTCATGGGATAATTCTTCAAATTTAGCCCTTGTAAGTGATAAATCAAGGTGTTTTGGGCCGTTAGCATCAGCAGTTATGAAGGGAAGATTTATGTTTGTTTCAACAACTGATGACAATTCGCATTTTGCTTTTTCGGCAGCTTCTTTAAGCCTTTGCATTGCCTGTTTATCGGATTTAAGGTCAATTCCTTCCTGTTTTTTGAATTCTTCACAGAGCCAATCCATGATTTTTTGGTCAAAATCGTCGCCCCCAAGGTGTGTATCACCCGAGGTGGATAAAACTTCATGAACGCCGTCGCCTATTTCAAGTATGGATACATCAAATGTACCGCCGCCAAGGTCAAATACCAAAACTTTTTCGGATTTTTCTTTTTCAAGACCGTATGCAAGAGCGGCAGCAGTCGGTTCGTTAACTATACGAAGAACATCCAATCCTGCAATTTTACCCGCATCTTTTGTTGCCTGTCTTTGAGCATCATTAAAGTACGCAGGAACAGTAATAACGGCACTTGTAACTTTTTCTCCCAAATAGTTTGAAGCATCATCAGCAAGCTTCCTTAATATCATTGCTGAAATTTCTTGGGGGGTATAGTCTTTGCCGTCTATATTTTTCTTAAAATCTTCGCCCATATGACGTTTGATTGAAATAATCGTCCTGTCGGGATTTAAAATTGCCTGACGTTTAGCCAGTTGTCCTACCAGTCTTTCACCTGATTTGGAAAAGCCAACAATTGAAGGGGTAGTTCTTGAGCCTTCTGCATTTGCTATAACGGTAGGTTTTCCGCCTTCCATAACAGCAACAACGGAGTTGGTTGTTCCAAGGTCAATACCTATTGTTTTTGCCATAATATACTCCTTTTTCAAAAATTAATTCCTATACACAATATCTAATTTATCACCCAATTAAAAAGAAGCTGAAAAAATAAACAAAAAATTAATATTCTATTAATCAATATTTATTTTTATAGCCAAATAGTGCATAAAATATGCCTTTTTTATTAATGGGATTTTATTTTAAAAAAAAGAGGGGGCAAATTGCGACAACATGCATATTTTTAATATTATCGAATAATTTTATAATAAAAAATCTTGCAACTTAAAATAAATTGCAAGATTTAAATTAAAGTTAGTCTTGTACTATTTTTTTACGCAGCGAACGTAGTGCGAGTTCGAGCGCGTGAGCCTGTTGCGGAGCCCATCGTACATGCTCTGTTCCCATGCAAAGCCGCTCGCTCCTGAAGAAATGACTGAGCCTGACCAGTAGAGACCGGAACCAAGCATGCCAAGTAGTTTAGCATTAATGAACATTGAACCTAATTCATCAATGTCAGGAAGTCTTGCATCATCAGATTGCTTAGCACAAAGAGATGCGGCATCATTTGCATTATTACCTGATGCTCCGCTTTTTGGATAAGATGAACCTTGTCCTGCATCAGTTGGAAATGGATTAGGTGCAACAACGA
>CANRHZ010000037.1 GCA_947630535.1 Candidatus Gastranaerophilales bacterium
TAAATTAAACTCCCATCTATATTTTAGTACAATTTCATTTTATCAAATTGTTTTTAAATTTTCAAGATATAAAAAATCCCGCAAAATTTCTTTGCGGGATGTATAAAATCATTTTTTTATGCAGCGAATGTGGCCCGAGTACGAGCGATCGTCCCTGTAGCGGCCACCATAGCCCATGCCCTGTCTCCATGCAAGGCCATTTGCGCCAGAAGAAATGACGGAGCCTGACCAGTAATAACTGGAATTATTATCCCATCCGATTAAAAAACGGTTAATAAACATTGAAGCTAATTCATCTCTATCCGGGATCTTAGCATCTTCTCCTTGTTTAGCACAAAGAGAACCTGCATCAGATCCATCTTCACTATATGATTTAGCAGTTGTTGAAGCATCACTTGGGAATGGATTAGGTGCAGCAACGACACTGTTTGTGCGATAAAATACAGTCATAAACCCAACGTCTTTTCCAACTTCATTTGGCCCTTTTAAACCATTTAAGTCATATATCATATTTACACAAAATACTTGGCCTGCATAATAGCTTTTTTCAGGATGGTCTGATTCACAAATTGGGTTATAGTATAGAGCAATTGATTCGCCGTTTACCGTTTCAAAAGCGGCAGCATCAGTGTCCATAGCTTGTGATGCAATACTATTGAGTTCACTTCTTGTTTTTGGAAAATCAAGACTATTTCCGTTCATAGTAATTATTGTTGGTGGTATTCCACAGGCCTTTAAGTTGTTTTTATTACATACATTTTGAACCCTGTATACTTTTGATAAACCATCAATTATAAAGGCTTCTGCTGCTGATGCTTTCAGATTATCATCATTTATATCAACGGCTTCACCGTTTTTTGTTCCGTACCCTGCAACGCTATCCATCTCCCCTATTGCCTGGCTCATTCTTGCATAAAGTGCTTTTCTTTGAGCATTCCATGCTTTGTCATTGACATTGACTAATAATGAAGGTAGCGTTATAGCTGCAACAATACCGATAATTGTTAGTGTTATCAATACTTCTGCTAAAGTAAATCCGCCTAATCCCTTGGGGGGGGGGGGTAAGCTCCAAACAAATTCGTCATAAAATAAACTCCCATCTATATTTTAGTACATTTTTATTTTAGCAAAATAAAATGCAGATTTCAAGTTCATTTTATGAACGCAAACAAAAAATAATATAGACCATAAAGATTTATATTTCTTTATACTTTTTATTTAATCTCGCTGCAAGGTCGCTTTTTGTAATTTTACCGTTTCCGTCAATATCAAGCCCTTTATTGTTTGCATATTCTTTAGAGCCTGCCTGACATATTACATCATTTTTTGCTTTTGCGGGAAGAAAACATATTGCATATAATGTACCTGTATCTACTTTGGCGTTTGCCTTTAAGCCCGCAACTTGTTTCAAACTTAAAAGAACTTTTTTAACTACATCAAGTTGTTCTATTGCGCTCATTTTTAAAATTTGGGACGTGGACGAACCAACGCTTTGAAGCGTGGAAGATAAGCACTGTATTAAACCTGTAGCGCTACTTACGCTTGATTGACTTTTCGGATTTAATCCCGATTCGCTTTGCATCAATGCAAGAAGATCGTTAGCGTTACAATTAATTTCTTGTGCAATTTGCTCAACTTTTGCACAGAAGCCCTTTTCACCTATTTTATTATCCACCCTTTGGGCAACCTCTTGAGGAATTGTTTTTGTTGTTGTGGTTGCGGATTGATTTGATACCGTATTTACTACTTGGGCAAGAGCAATTTGCGAATCACCAAGAATTTCATCATAAGCACTGTTATCGGTGCTAATCTCAGTACTGTATGCATAACCTTCAAAGTCTACTACTTCGGTTTTATATTTGCCCCCGAGAGAATCTATTTCAGACTGGCAAGAATCTATTTGAGAGTCTAAATCTGAAATTTGTGATTTTATTTTATTTTTTACGCTATCATTTCTGCAACTTGAGAGTTTAGCCGTTAATTCATCTTTTCTTTTTATAAGTCGTTGTTTTTTCTTAAAAAGTCTTTGGTATTCCTTTTGCTCCTGTGTATTTTTATCGGTATCAACTTCTTCAAAAGAAATCAAATTGTCCTCTGATTCTTTTTTGGTAACTACGGATGAATTTGTTGTCAGGTTGGAATTTTTGTCGGTCGTTTTTATATCATTATTGGTGCTTTGCACTCCGCCAACATTATTGCCTTCCGAGAGCTTTATAATTTCAGTCATAGTTTATCCTTGCCTTCCTTGTATAAAGATTTTATCGACAAAAATTACAATAACTTTAATTTTTTTAAACTTCTACTCTGGTTTCTATAGCCCTTATCAAAGTGAGCTCGTCCGTGTATTCAAGTTCAGAGCCTAAAGGAATTCCGTATGATATCCTTGAAACCTTAACTCCAAAAGGTTTTAGAAGTTTTGATAAATATAGTGCGGTTGCTTCACCTTCTACCGAGGGGTTGAGCGCCAAAATGATTTCTTTAATATCGTTCTTATGAACTCTTAACAATAGTTCTTTTACTTTAATATCATCAGGCCCAATGCCATCTATCGGGGAAATCAGCCCGTTTAGCACATGGTATTGTCCTTGATATTCGTTTGTTTTTTCAATCGCCATTAAGTCTTTTGGCTCTGCAACAACGCAAATAACATCCTTTTGCCTTATGGGTGATGAGCAAATTTCGCAAGGGTCATTTTGAGAAATATTAAAACAATTTGAACAGTATTTTATTGTGGTTTTTGCTTCAACCATTGCATTTGCAAAGCTTTGAACTTCATAAGTATCCATTTTAAGGACATATAAAGCAAGCCTTTGTGCGGTTTTCGGGCCAATGGACGGAAACTTTTGAAAATATTCTATAAGTTTTTGCAGGGGTTTTGTATATTCCATTAAAATAGTCCCGGAATGTTAATACCGCCTGTAACGGCTTTCATTTTATTTTCCATTGTGGCAATTGAAGCGCTTGTTGCGTTATTCATTGCCTGTGTTATTAAATCTTCAAGCATTTCAACGGTTTCATCATCAACAGATTCGGGTTTTTCAGGGTTGATTGCAGCCTTTGACAACTTAATGCTTTTGAATTTAGATTGCCCGTTAAGGGTTACAATAACGGCATCCGAGCCTGCTGAACCCGTTATATCCATATTATTTAATTCGTCCTGAACTTCTTTCAATTTTTTTTGCATTTTTTGTGCCTGCTGCATCATTTGAATCATGTTCATGTTTTAATTCTCCTCATATTTAGCTTTCATATATGTTATAATCAATATTATATGAAAACAAAGACATATCTTCAACATTGTATATCTAAAAGAGGAACTCTATCGAGATGGCCTCAGTCTTTAATGCCGTTATGCATTTATATTGCGCCATTCAGATGGTATAAATCCATGTCTGAAGTTGATGCTTATAAATATAAAGGAATGGTAATAAATGCATTTAATATCTGGCAATCCAAACTTGCCGGCATGGTGACATTTAATATTGTTGATAACCTGAATGACTCCCATATTAATGTTGAATGGAGAAGGGCAGACAGAAAATCATTGGGCCTGTGCACTTTTAATTATGACGAGCTTGGAAGGTACTATTCGGCTGAACTTAGTATCGGATTATCCGACGGTATTTTGCACAAAAGGTATATGGATGAAAATGAAGTCTTTCATACAATTCTTCACGAGGCAGGGCATGCAATCGGCCTTGGGCACTCACCCAATATTGAAGATATTATGTACACCCCCCACCAGTATGGCAGAGTTAATTTAACAATAAATGATATTCAGACCGCAAGGTTTTTATATAAATTTGATGTGGGAAAAACCGAGGCTCAAATCTTAAATCAGTATTCAAACTACCCCGCAAAAAACCTTGACCATCTTGTATCCATGCTTTTAGGTGAAAAATCCGACTTTCAAAGGACCCTTGATGGCACTCAAAACTCCAACAGCAAAGATTTAATTCAGGAAAACGCAAACATAGGTGAACTTAAAAAGTATTTGATGCAGATAAATAACATAAAATTTAACTTCAACAAAGACAACTAAATTGAATTAACAAGCTCCCCCTTTGACACCATTTTGTGACCCTTGATATAAACGTAATCGGGTCTTGTTTTATCAATTACATTTTGCCAGCTTTCATTATCAGAAAGCTTAAATACGTTAAAATCCGCATCTTTTCCCTGCTCTAAGCTCCCTATAATATTATCCAATCTTAAGATTTTTGCAGAATACTTAGTAAGGTGACAAATAACTTCATCGGCTCCCAAAATGCCATCATTTACCGATTTTACTTCATTTAACAAACTTAAGTCGTCATTAAATGCAAGACTGTTTGTTCCAAAACCGTATCTTTTGCCAAAAACTTCATTTACTTTTTCAAAAGGTAAGACTTTGCCGTGCAGCTTTTTTGAAACTCTCGGGCAATAGCAAAATGATACTTTATTCTCTCTTAAAATTTCAAGGTCATCATCTGTCAGATAATTACCATAAGTTGCAATGAGTTGTTTATTTAAAACATCAAGCCCTTTCAGGTAATTAACGGGGCTTACACCCTTGATATAGGGTTCAAATTTTTTATGAGAACAAAACGCATTTAAAACATCGGAATCTGAAAAACCGTATTTTACCCAATCCGTTTCGTCTTTTGATTCCGACAACCTTATTGTCATTAAAATATTATTTTTTCTGCAATATTTGACAAGTATTTTAAAAAGTCTTTTATGGACGCTTGTGACACTGTGCGGGGCGATACCTACAAAGGTATTTTCAGACTTTTGCTTTAGTAATTTGTCTATTCTTCTTTGTATGCTTCTGAATTCTTCTTTGCTTGATTCGGCAGAATCGGAAAAAAGTTCAAAGAAAAGGCAAGTTTTAATACTTGTATTGTTTAAAAGTTCAAAATATTTTGTTTCTTTTGAAAGCTGGCAAATGCAGGTTGTTCCGTTCAATAAAGATAATTCAAGCCCTTTTTTAAAAGATTTTATTTTATCTTCCCTTGTATAGCAGAAGTATTCGGACAATAAGTCCGCAAGTTTGTATGTAAAAGAATTTTTTGGAATGCCCGCAAGATGATAGTGCTTTTTTAAGTCGGTAAATATCTTTTTTATGTTTTCCTTAAAGCCTTTTAGTTTTGTTTTTCCGATATTGGTATATTGAAGGTGATTGTGAAGGTTGATAAACCCGGGGGTTATAACGGAATTATTAAATTCTTTTATATGTTTTATGTTTTCTTTATCCAAGTCTTTAGTTTTTATGATTTCTTGAACCTTGCCTTCATCCACAACAAGGGAGCAATCTTCATATATATTGCCATCCTGTGCCATTATCCATTTTGCGCTATATGCCTTTGCCATCATAATTCCTTTTTAAGCCGGAAGTGCCATCTTTGAAAGTTCATCTTTAATGTCGTCAACCGAAACATGGATTATAGGTTCTCCCGTTTCTTTTTGAAGATAAACATCCGTAATTCCGGATTGAGCTATAAACCTTTTACAGAGTATACATATCATGGTGTGGCCGTATATATACATTGAAGAATTTTTACACCTGTCTTGCCCTGCCTGTATTATTGCGTTTTGCTCCGCATGAATGGACCTGCATGTTTCATATCTTGTGCCCGATTCTATATTGTTTTTAATTCTGTAACAGTACCCTAATTCATGGCACGATACAACTTTGGATGGGGTACCGTTATATCCCGTTGCTTTTATTTTCTTATCGTCACCGACTATTACTGCTCCAACATGTGCTCTTAGGCAATTTGACCTTGAAGCACAAGTTTTTGCAATTTCCATAAAATATTCATCCCAGGGTTTAATCATCTGATTGACCTTAAATAAAATCTTTAGAATAAAGATAGCATATAAAAATCTTTTTATCAATTTTAAACTAATCTATTGCAAAATATGTTAAAAAACATTAAAATAGTAAAATCTAAATAAAGTTTCTAAATTTTTTTTAGATACAAAGTACAAAAACCTAAGGAGAAACTCTAAAATGTTCCAAGACGAAACCCTTCAATGTGAAGATTGCGGTAAAGAATTTGTGTTTACTGTCGGTGAGCAGGAATTCTACGCAGAAAAAGGTTTGGTAAACAAACCTAAAAGATGCCCTGATTGCAGAAAGGTAAGACGTCAAAAAAGCAGAAGAAAGCTTTATGACGCTATATGCTCCGAGTGCGGGGCTCAAACAAAAGTTCCTTTCAAGCCCATTGAAGGAAAAGAAATATACTGTAAAGAATGTTTCCACAAAAGACAGGAAGCCTAAAATAATTTAAAAAAGCGGAAAAATAAATTTTCCGCTTTTTTTATCTCGGTTTATATATAAATCCGTTCAGCTTCATATATTTTTCTAAAACACTTTTTCCCAAATCTTCTTCAATCATTGGGTAGACTTCAATATTTCTTTTTTTGAATTCTTCTGTCCAGTTTGGCTTAAATCCTTCATCAAATCCCGTTATTTTTTCCACCGCATTTGATGAGGTTGAATAATAAACCCTTTTTATGCCAGACCACATAATTGCCCCGAGGCACATAATGCAAGGTTCGCTTGTTATATAAATTCCAAGGTCGTAATTTGATAAATTCCAGTTTTGAAGTTTTTCTTGAGCCTGTTTAATTGCGTTAATTTCCGCATGACAAATTGAACAATTTTCTTTTATAACGGTATTTTTGCCTTCCGAGATTAAATTGTAATTTCTGTCATATACTCTTGCTAAAAATGGGCCATAACCTTTATCCAAATTATTTGACAACTTTATTTGAATTTCTTTTATAATTTCAATATCTTTACTGTTCATACCCTTATTATATCAAATAAAAATCCGCTTCATATTGAAGCGGATTAATATGTTTATATTTTTTATTATGCCATAACTTTTGATGAAGCGCCTTCTACAATTTTTACGAAACTTTCAGCCTTAAGGCTTGCTCCGCCGACTAATGCGCCGTCGATATCAGATTGAGCCATTTGTTCTTCAATTGTTTCAGGTTTAACGGAACCGCCGTATAAAATTCTGATTGAATTTGCAGCCATTTCGCCCTTAAGAGCTTTAACAGTGTTTCTAATCATTTTAATAACTCTGTTTGCTTCGTTTGAATCGCAAGTTTTGCCCGTTCCGATTGCCCAGATGGGTTCGTATGCTATAATGCACTTTGCGCAATCTTCATTACTGATTCCTTCAAGAGCTTTTGTAATTTGGTTTTGAATGTGAGAATCCGTCACTCCCTGTTCTCTTTGTTCAAGGGTTTCACCGCAGCAAATAATAGGAAGCATTCCGTTTTCAAGAATTGCATGTGCTTTTTTATTAATCATTTCGTCTGTTTCGCCGAAATACTGCCTTCTTTCGGAGTGTCCTATAATAACATAAGTTAAATTAAAGTCTTTAAGCATATCAAGAGAAATTTCTCCCGTAAATGCTCCTTTTGGTTCATAGTAGCAATTTTGTGCCGCAAGTTTTATTTTTTGACAACCGCATTTATCAAGTTCTTCTCTTGCAACATAAAGCGAGGTAAATACGGGTGCAATTACAACTTCGGGAAGATTTGACATATCTTTTGATTTTAATTCGTTTTTCAGGCCTTCAATTAATTCTACTGTTTGATTACAGTTGTTGTGCATTTTCCAGTTGCCTGCAATAATTGGTTTTCTAGACATTGTTTATACTCCTTCTTTTAAACAAACATTTTTTATAGTATTAATGTTAGCATAAAAGTTTTAAAAAAGAGTGATAATTATGCAGGATAAAACCCTAAAAATTTGGCATCCCTTTTGGCAGCATGGGAACAATCAGGAAATTATAAACATTAAAGAAACAAAAGACGAGTTTTTAATTACAAATGATAACAGAAAGATTATTGACGGCATTTCATCATGGTGGGTCAATACTTTAGGTCATAATAACCCCTACATTATGCAAAATGTAAAAAAACAAGCCGATATTATGCAGCAAATTATATTTGCCGGTTTTTGCCATAAGCCCGCTATTGAGGTTACAGACAAGCTTTCAAAATTTTTGCCTGATAACCTTTCATATATATTCTTCAGTGATTCAGGCTCTATCTGTGTTGAAGTCGGACTTAAGATGGCTGTTGGGTACTATTACAATAAATTTAATAAAAACAAATCAAAAATCGTTGCAATGGAGCATTCATACCATGGTGATACCTTCGGGGGAATGTCATCCGGTGCACCTTCCGTTTTTAATTTGCCCTATAAAAATATGCTTTTTGACGTTTTAAGAATACCTTACCCAAAAGATGGGGAAGAACAAAAGACAATAGAATGTTATCATAAGCTATTAAAAAATAGCTCAAATGAAATCGGCGCAATTGTTATAGAGCCTTTGGTTTTGGGTTCCGGGGGGATGTTATTTTATAAGCCCTGTGTTATTGATGAATTATACAGGTTATCTAAAGAATATGATGTAATGTTTGTTTTGGATGAAGTAATGACAGGCTTTGGAAGAACGGGAACCATGTTTGCCTTTGAGCAAACAAATATTAAACCCGATATTATATGTCTTTCAAAAGGACTTACGGGCGGTACTTTACCTTTGGCTGCAACCGTTTGCACGGATGAAATTTATGAAGCATACTATTCAAATGACAAATCAAAAATGTTTTTCCATTCTTCAAGCTATACGGCTAACCCCGTCTGCCTTATGGCAGCTTCTGCCAATCTTGATTTATGGGAAAATAAAGCTCCCCTTAATGATGTTAAAAGAATAAACTCTTTTTATAAAACAAAGTTAAACGAGTTTAAAAATGCAAGGATATTAGGGGACATTTTTGCTTTTGAAGCTGACAATTCGGATAACAACTATGTTTCCGATATTGCAAATAAAGCATACAATTATTTTCTAAAAAATGATGTTTTATTAAGACCTTTGGGCAATACAATTTATGTAATGCCCCCTTACTGTATAAGCGAGGAAAGTTTAAATAAAATATTTACGGTTTTAGGCAAGTTTTCAAATTCGTAGAGAAACTATAATTAATGCTCTAAATAGTCAATCGGGCGATTTACAAACATAATTAAAATTTTTATTATTATGTTGTGCATATTCGCTCTCTCACTCGTAAACTGTTTTAGCCGAGAATTTATCTCGGTTTTTTTTATATATTTTTATTTATCTCTTTTAAGCAGCCTATCAAATTGTCAATTTCCGATTCTTTATGCTCTTTAATTTTGGTTAATGTTAACAGGGTCTTATACCCCAGCTCCGTATTTAATATTTCTTCTATTATTCTTATATGGTTTGCATCAAGCGATTCAATCAACTCTTTATTTTCTTTTGTCTGTCTTTTCATTGAGCCGTTTCCGGTTAAAAACCAGTTAGCGTCAATGTTCAATTTTTCGACAAGTCCCAAAATAAATTTTTCATTCGGAGGGTTTTCGCCCCTTTCATAGCTTCCTATTGTCCTTTTTGGAATAGACAAAATATTAGAAAGCTCCTCAACGGTAAGCTTGTAGGATTCCCTGATTTGTTTAATTCGATTATTGATACCCAATGTTCACCAATTTTGTACTTATTTATGTAATCACTCTTGACAAAAGTTACAGAATAATGTAAGATATAGACATACTTATAATATAGGATGATATCATAGTGAGTTGGCTTTGCCAATATTTTGCTATGCAATTTTTTGTTCGAATTTTATGTTATCGGTATCTGATAAACAGATTTCAATAAAAGTTTTATATATCTTTTCATTAATTACAACCCTTTTTTTTACAAAAAAGGGCTTTTTTTATTTTAAGCTAAATTTGAAAAATTGCCCTTAAAATTTTAAGGGCTAATAATATTATTCCGCTTTTACGGGATTTTTAAATTTAGTCGTACCTCCATGGAACAAAAGGTTGACATCTCCCGTCGGGCCGTTTCTTTGTTTTGCTATTATAATTTTTGCCTTGTTTTTTAGGTTTGGATTATCTTTATCGTAATATTCTTCCCTGTGGATAAACATTACAATATCGGCATCCTGTTCTATTGCGCCCGATTCTCTTAAGTCTGATAACATGGGGCGCTTATCCGTTCTTTCTTCAACTTTACGTGAAAGCTGGGAAAGGGCAATAACGGGAACGTTTAATTCTCTTGCAAGTGATTTTAGCGACCTTGATATGGCAGAAATTTGCTGAATTCTATCGGATGAGCTTCTATCATCAATTAATTGAAGATAATCTATAATTACCATACCTAAATCGGGCCTTTGCATTTTTAATCTTCTGCACTGCGCTCTAATATCAGAAACCGAAACGCCAGCGGTATCATCAATATATAACGGGCTCATGTGCAATTTGTCAATACATTCCGTTAGCTTTTGCCAATCGTTTGGTTGTATATCCCCCGTTCTTACTCTTTGGGCATCAACCTCGGCTTCAGAGCACAAAATTCTTTGCACAAGCTGAGATTTTGACATTTCAAGAGAAAAGATTGCAACAGGGATTTTATGTCTGATTGAAACATTTTGCGCTATATTAAGCGCAAATGCCGTTTTTCCCATTGAAGGACGTGCGGCAAGGATTATTAAATCCGATTTTTGAAAACCCGCAGTCAATGTATCAAGGTCATAAAAGTCTGACGGGATGCCTGTATATGTGCCTTTATTGTTAAACTTAAATTCAAGCTGGTCAAAAGCTTCGGGTAAAATTGAAGATATTGTTGTAAGCTGGGCTTGAGATTTATTTTGTGAAATTTCAAATATCATTTTTTCGGCAAGCTCTAAAGATATTGCAGACTCGGGATTTTTAAAAGTTTCTTCAATAATTAGACTTCCCGCATTAATAAGTTCTCTTTTTGTTGCGCTTTCTTTTATTATATTTGCGTAATATTCAATATTAGATGTCAATATTGTGTCGATTACAAGGTCGTTTAAATATTCCCTTCCGCCTATTGCATCAAGCGAATTTTTTGCGTTGAAATATTCCGCAACGGAAAGAGTATCTATCGGCTTATTCTGGTTAAACATATTGAACATTGCCTCATAGATAAGCTTATTTCTCGGACTGTAAAATGATTCGGGCTTTAGAATTTCAACAACCCTGTTCATTGCCTCACTTTGATTTAAAAGTATGGCCCCTAATACTGCTTCTTCCGCTTCAACACTGTGTGGCGGCAACTTACCCGCTGCTTTTTGCAAGCTTTTTGTTTCTGATACCATTTCTTCCTCAATAACTTATATAAACGAGTATAAAATAAATTTTTGTCATGGAAATAATATGTAAAGAAAAATTTATTACCATACAAAAGTATAATAAAGTTCTAACTAAAGATTGATTCAAAGATTTGACCAAAAAGTATATTATTAAACCATAAAAGAAATTTACATCCTTAAATTATGCAATTTATATCTAACTGGTGATGGCAATACAGTGGAGCTTGAGTAATTTTAAGCTCCTTTTTTTTATTTTATTTTCTTAAATTTTATTGTATAATTATGTTTATTAATTAATTATGGAGTTTGTTTATGTACGGTATTATTTTGGCTGGCGGTTCAGGTTCTAGGTTATGGCCTTTATCCAGAGAACTTTATCCAAAACAGCTTTTAAGAATTAATACCGAAAGAAGCCTTCTTGAATCCACATATCTAAGGCTTTTAAGATTTATAGACGAAGATAAAATTATTACAATCACAAATAAAAAACATTTTTCCGACGTTAAATCTCAGCTGGATACAATTTCAAAAAAAACCGTACTGTTATCCGAACCCGCTTCAAAAAACACGGCTCCCGCTATTTCAGTTTGTGTTAAATATATATTGGATAAAAAGGGCGACGATTTAATTCTTGTAGTACCTTCCGACCATTTAATTAAAGATTCAAAGCTTTTTTATGAGTCCGTTAAAATCGGTGAAAAATATGCTAAAGAAGGAAAAATTGTTACATTCGGAATTAAACCGAGTTCCCCCCAAACAGGTTTTGGCTATATAAAAACGGGGAAAGACTTTAAAAAAGAAGCATACATTGCCGCTGAATTTAAAGAAAAGCCGGATGAAAAAAATGCAAAAAAATACTTTAAATCCGGTAAATATTTTTGGAATTCGGGGATTTTTCTTTTTAAGGCATCCGTTTTTATGGAAGAACTTAAAAAATATTCAAACGACATTTCAGATGTAATTTCCAAGTTCAACTTTAAAAAAGAAAATGAAATTGATTTTATGAAGTTTGATAAAATGCCTTCAATTTCAATAGATTATGCTCTTATGGAAAAATCTAAAGATATTGTTGTTGTTCCTCTAAAATCCGATTGGAATGACCTTGGGTGTTGGGAATCTATTTACGATATAAACAAGAAAAATAAAGACGGTAACGTAAATATCGGAAACACTGTTTCCGTTGATTGTAAAAATTCCATGATATATTCTTCTAACCGCCTTGTTGCAGGTGTTGGGCTTGACAATATTCTTCTTGTTGAAACGGCTGATGCAATTTTGGTTTGTGATAAAAATAAAACTCAAGGGGTTAAAGAGGTCTATGAAAAATTAAAAGAGATGAATTCCGAGACCCATAGAATTCATACAACCGTATATAGACCTTGGGGATATTATACCCTTTTAAATCAAGGTAAAGGGTATTTAACAAAAATGATATGCGTTTCTCCAAGGGGTCAATTGAGTTTACAGTCTCATAATTTCCGTTCGGAACACTGGGTTGTGCTTGAGGGAACCGCAAGGGTTACTCTGGATGAAAAAACTTATATTCTAAAACCCGGCTCCAGCATTGATATACCTGTTAAAATCAAACATTCTCTCGGCAATCCTTACGATACGGAATTAAAAATTATTGAAGTACAAAAAGGTGACAAACTTGTTGAAGAAGATATCATAAGGTATAAAGATATCTATGGCAGAGTTAAAGCATAAAATTTCAAGGTATACACCCTTTGTTGTTGCGCTTATTTATGCGGCAATTACGCTTTATTGCGTTTGCTTTCATGAAGTCTGGGTGGATGAAGCGCAGGTTTGGATGTTATGCAAATATTTAAATCCGATTGAACTATTCAGGCATCTTACAAACGAAGGACACCCCTTTACTTTTTATCTTCTTGTTATGCCCTTATCTAAGACCTTAAATGATATTTTTTATATGCATCTTTTATGCTGGTTTTCCTGTGTTATATCGGTATTTTTACTTTGGAAGTATTCTCCGTTTTCTAATTTTTTAAAAACCGTAATCACACTTTCTGCCCCATTTTTGTATTTTTTCCCTGTTATTGCAAGGAGCTATTCCATTGTTCCTGTTTTAATATTAATTTTATGTGTTTTATATAAAAAACAACAATCTCACCCTTTTTTATACGGAATTATCATACTTTTGCTTACAAACACTCATATTATAATGGGGATGTTTTGTTTCATATTAAGTCTTTATTTTGTTTACGACAACATTTATCTTCCATATAAAAAAGATGGGGCAATAAATAAAAAGTGCTTATATTCCGCATTTATTATGCTATTTGGCGGAATTATCCTTGTTTTAACTTTATGCGGAACCATTAATTCAAACATATATATAGGTATTCAAAACGGTACTTTAGTTGATAGAATATTCAGAGTCATATTATTTTTTATATACAACACAATTGATTCTTTTTATATACACCACCATATTAACTATTTTAATGCAGCATTTGCTACAGCTTTTCTTTTGTGGCTTATTTTGTTTATTTTATTAAATGTCGTTTTATATAAAAAGCAAAAAAGGTTATTTTTCCTTCTTTTTGTTTCTTTGATTTTTCAACTTTATGTATACGTTGAATCATACAGTCAGCTTATATTTCCAACAAGAATTTTTTGTTTTTATATGATTCTTTTATATTGCTTTTGGCGCTTATTAGAAGATGAAAAACAACTTTCATCTTCTAATAATAAATTTATAGAGATTATTTTATCTTTCTTTTTTATCCTTACATTTTTTGGCGGAATAAAAGCTTATGTTTCGGATATAAAACTTCCTTATTCGGGTTCAAAACAGATTGCAGGATTTATTATAAAAAATATAGACTTAAACAAGGCAAAAATCTTTACCAACACCATTGATCAAACCCTTGCGGTCAATTATTATCTTGATAATTACTCTAATATCTACTGGGTTAAAACAGGGAAAAAGTATAAATATATTATTTGGTCTAAAGATATAGTAGGAACCCTTCCCTCATCTTTTTGGAAATTGTATTTTGATAAAATAAGAAAATACGATAAAACATCAGAATTATATGCACTTATTTTACACACTCCCTTTGAATCTTTATATGGTATAGAAGAAGAATGGAAAGACTTTGAACCTGTTTATATAAACGCCAACACAATGGAAACGTTTGAAAATTTTATTCTTTTTAAATACAAAGGCTGATTTTAGATTATAAATTGGCTCATAAGAACAATCCCGTTTTTATTCTTGGCGCCCTCTATGTTATCCGTATAAACGTAATTAAGCCCAAATCTTAACCTTTGTTCATGCAAATAGTAATTTAACCCTACGGTATATTCAACTCTATCTGTGTTTGATTTTCTTGTGTTTGAATTAAAGTAATCGTATCTAACCAAAAATTCAAGCTTTTTTGTTAATTTGTAACTTAGAGTTGTAAAAAAGCCCTCCCTTTTATTCGGGTTATAAAAAACCGAATTGGAACCATGTGCTAATGCAGCTTCTACATCCAAATGAAACTTTTTATAATCGTATGTTAGTGCGCCAAAGTACACTTCATAGTTTTCGCTTCTATGCCCTATATCGCTTCCTAAATACATTTTCAAGTCTTTAAAATATGAATTATTCTTATAAAAAGGTTTTATGCCGACCCTTCCTACAAATTCAAGTCCGTCTTTAAAGCCTTGAGTATATCTGGTTGAAGTGTACCCGCCAAGATTATATTCAAAAAAATCTTTTTGCCCGAATACTGATAGCCCTGTTACATATGCACTTGAAAAATTTCTTGAAATTTGACCTTTTTGAGCCAAGGGCAAGTTAAATGTTGAATATGCACCTTCAAGCCCTATTGGTGCAAGAAAGGTACCAAATCTTAATGTGTTATTTTTATTAATTGCTCTTTCTAAATATAAATTTGAAAACTTACTTGTAAAATCGTTATCAAGCCCTTCTATATCTCTTGTAAAGGCATATTCGCCAAAGAATCTGTATTTATTTTCCCCAAATTTTGATTCAACCACCGTATTTATATTAAAAGGGTATGTTGCGGATTTATTTTCATTATCAATATCGTAATTAAAATTTCCCTGATATCTTATTTCGCCCGATAATTCGTTAATAAATGAATTTTCAAAAATGAGTTTTTTTCTTTCCCAAAGATTTTTTTCAACCGTGAGTTTAAATTTATCGTTTTCTTTAACAATAGCTTCTTCTTCAATATCGGGGCTAAACAAAATAACATCTTCTTCAATTGAATAAGAAGGGGCAATCGTTATAATAAATACAAAAAGTAAAGCTAATCTTTTAAGTGACATTTTAATATCATACTATAGAAAAATAGAGTATGCATGTTTTTAAAATTACGTTATATAAATAACAAAAAAAAAGAGGATAAAATCCTCTTTTTTTAAATAAATGGCGGGGACGACGGGGATCGAACCCGCGACCTCATGCGTGACAGGCATGCGCTCTAACCAATCTGAGCTACGCC